>JAIBCA010000144.1 GCA_019694345.1 Pyrinomonadaceae bacterium
TGTGTCGATTGCCAGTGTGGTTGATCGCCAGCTGGAAGTTATTGCTGAATTCTGCTATCAACTTGTTAGGAATGATCGCCTGATACACGCTCTCGTGGTCGGATCGCCGGCCGCGAGACATTTTATTTGAGGTACATATGAGCCGAGCATTTAGCTACATAGACAGATTTGAAACCTCGAACGCGGCCGCGAACTCGAAGATCGGCGAAGTTTCCAAAAGGAGCGGTATCGGGGTCGAGGCTTTGCGGTTTTATGAGAAGAATGGCCTTTTGGAGCGTCCTAATCGCACCCACAGCGGATATCGAACTTATTCCGATGATGTGCTTGATCGATTGGCTTTTATCAAACAGGCCCAACTTCTTGGATTTTCGCTCTTTGAGATAAAGCAACTGATCAACCAGAAACGGAAAGGCGAGAGCCCATGTCTCGAGGCGAGAGAGATCATCAGAAGGCGACTCGACGAACTCAACGAAAAGATAGCCCAACTGGTAAAGCACCGCGACGAAGTCTCAGAGGCATTAGTCGAGTGGGACGACAAAGGTCGGGCTGACGGGCACGTTTGCGGCCTGATCGAAGAATCGAATATTCGAACAGGAGCAAACAATAAGAAGATCGATCACATTGCCCGAGCCCCGATGAACAAAACAAAAAGACCGCAACGCTCGCTACGCTGCGGTCAAAAGGTATGATCTGGAGATCGTGAATAGACTTCGGGTGCAACAGATCCCGGCCGATTTGCCTGCCACTGTGCTTGAACACCCTTTTCTTCCGTTCATTAAGTAAAAAGAGCGATTCGCGTCGGGCTTCCACAAAAGCTCTAAAATAACTCGCTTTCGATGCTTCAGAACGTCATTCACCGCACGTTGGGCAGACCGATACGCGTTTCCGCAAAACAAATGGAACCGAAAGTGAACAGATCAAAACCAGTATCCACACGGGCAATAGCATCGGAACGGCGATGGTCCCGATCAGCGAAACGAGAAACAGCATTGCAAAAGCGGTGATCGACCTTGAGCCGAAACCGACCGGCTTTTCGACCAATTCGCCGCCGCATCTATCGCAATGCTTCGCCATGTTGATGATGGTGATCCCGGGTGGATTCGAACCACCGGCCTTTCACTTAGGAGGCGAACGCTCTATCCGACTGAGCTACGGGACCACACCTGTCAGCGCAAATCAGGCGCGCGTCAGATTATGAATCATACCGTATAAGCGACCGCACGTCATATCCGTCAAACTTATCGCGGCCTTTCAAAAAGTCGAGTTCGATAACGAACAAAAGGCCGGCAACAACGCCGCCAAGGCTTTCAACAAGATCGACCACGGCTCGAGCCGTCCCCCCGGTCGCGAGCAGATCGTCAACTATCAGGACACGGTGGCCCTCGCCAACTGCATCCTTGTGGACCTCGAGCGTGTCCTGACCGTATTCGAGATCATATGAGATCGAGACCTTTTCAGCCGGCAATTTCTTCGGCTTGCGAACGGGTACGAATCCGGCATTTAGCCTTATGGCCAAAGGTGTCGCGAAAATAAACCCACGCGATTCGACGCCGATGACCGTATCGATCTTTTCGTCGGCGCACAAGCCATAAAGCGCCTCGATCGTGTTCTTCAGGCCGTCAGGATCCTTCAGCAAGGTAGTAATGTCGTAAAAGTTGATGCCTGCCTTTGGAAAGTCAGGTACTTCGCGAATGAGCTTTCGTAAATGTTCCATTCTTTATCGTTCGATCCTAAATGTTGAAAAACGTCCAATTGGGTCAAGCACGATCTCCTCGATCTGTCCAACCCTCGAATTTATCGGCCCGGCAGCCATATCCAGTTTGAATGAATTGACTGCTCTTTCACTGCCCTCGACCAATGCCTCGATCCGCCCGTCAGAGAGATTTTTGATGTAACCCGTGACCTGGTGACGCGCGGCCGAACGCTGGGCAAAAAATCTAAATCCGACCCCCTGGACCTCACCGCTGATGAACAATCGTCTGGCTATCGTCATTAACCAAGAGCATCTAAACACTCGACCAGCGGCCGTTGCCGACAAGTGTAGACTCGAAGTCCTTGCACCGTATATCTACTCGCGGCAGTTTCTCGCAGTTCGGCAGCGAGTGCCAAAAAATCGCGCGGCTCATCGGTCTCGAACGATATTAGATAATCCTGGTCGCCGAAACCCAACGCATGCGTCATATGGATTCGAATATTTGGAAATCTGGTGCCGACCATGAAGTTCTCTTCGATCATTTTGTCGCGGTCCGCAGCCGGCATCTCATGCCACTCTTTTTGCTTTGAGCACGGATAGAAGAAATGGTACTTCGATCGGCCTGCCAGTACGTGATTGCGATCCTCGGACGAATTGGTCACAAACACCCGCGACTTTGTTACCGAGAGGTAGTTGTCCGTCGTCGCGAGATAGCCGCCCAATTCACTACGATTAAGGTCTGCTGTCATTTCCTGCAGCAGATCAAGCGAGTCTCCGATCCGCCAAAACATCAGGTCGGCTGACGACTCAAACCCAACCAACGAATAGCTGAATAGCACGAGGTCGGACCGGTACCGGTCAAAAACCTCCGCAAAACTCGCTTTGCATCGTTCCTTTGCCTCGCCACTAAGCTTCCGCCAGCTCGGATCGGCCTTCAAAAATACAAAGTTCACGAACTGCTGCTCGAGTTTTTCCACCTCGAAGGGATCTGTCGGCTCCGGGACGAGGCGCAATCCGCCTTCAACCGGATCTTTCTGAAAGTTGACGATCTCCATATGTGGGCACTGCTAGCGTTACGGACAACTATTCGTTCAACAAAATTTCAAACACCATTGTGGCAATTTTCATGTGCAAAGTCCAAATTGTCCCAAAACAATGCAGACCGGCGGCTCGTCGATAGGATGGTCAGATATTGATCGGAGAATTCCCGCGACCCAGATGCGGGGCGGTTCGGATCGCCTCGGTGACGAAACTTTTCGCGACGACGACCGCATCCCTCAGATCTTTGCCGATCGCCAAATTTGCGGCTATCGACGCCGCTAACGTGCATCCGGTTCCGTGTGTAGCGGACGTTTCGATATACTCGCCATCTAAACAAAGCAACTTATCGCCAACGAAAAGAAAGTCCCGCGCTGTCCGCCCAACACCGCGCTCTTCACCAAAATGCCCGCCCTTGATGAGCACATTCCTCGCCCCCATCGCTCGCATTGATGCGGCTGCAGCCACCACGTCCGTTTCTGTAAGGATTGCCATTCCGGCTATTCTCTCGGCCTCGGGTATGTTTGGGGTCACTAGATCAGCTAATGGAAAAAGCTCGCCGATCAACGACCGTAATGCCGGCTCATCGATCAGGTCAAAACCGGAAGTTGAACGTACTACGGGATCAACGATGACGTTCGTCAGTTCGTTTTCAGAGATGAGCCGAGCGGTCTCGGAGATAACTTCACCTGTCGGCAGCATTCCGGTCTTGACGGCCGCGATCGACATATCATCGATCACCGGCTGAACTTGGCCGCGGACCGATTTGGCGGTCTGGTGCACGGCGCCATATACGCCCTGAGTGTTCTGGAAAGTGACGGAAGTGATAGCCGCCGTGCCAAAACACCCGAAAGCCCGAAAAGCCTTGATGTCCGCAATGATCCCTGCACCGCCTGACGGATCAAGTCCGGCGATCGTAAGACACACCGCCTGTTTATTTAATTTCGTGCTCATATTCGCAAGGCGTCGGCTAGATCGGCCCCGTCATCGAAATTCGTAAAAAACCTGATCGCGGCAAAGCCAGCCGCTCCGGCAGACACCGTCCGACGCCAATTATCCTTGCCGATCCCGCCAAGGGCCAGGACCGGAAATCTACCTGCAGACCTGCAAACAGCCTCAAGTGTTTCGATGCCGGCGGCGGGGCCTTTGCCCGGTGTCGGAAACACCGGCCCGAACACAGCAAAGTCAGCTCCGTCGCCGATCGCCCGCATCAGTTCATCAAAGGAATGGGTCGAAACTCCGATCTTGAGCAGCTCGCCGAACGCGCGGCGGACCTCGTCGGCTCTGGGAGAAGTCGTCGTTAAATGTACGCCATCGGCTCCCGCAGCAGCGGCAACATCGGCGCGGTCGTTAACAAAAACGAGAGTGTCCGATCCTTTGACGAGGTTGACAGCTTCGGCCGCCAGCTCAAATAGCATTTGCGTGGTTATCTTCTTCTCGCGGATCTGGACGATGCTAACGCCGGCACTTGCGGCTATTTGGATCTTCTCGAATAAATGGCTCTTTCCTGAAGAAAAAGCTTCTGTTGAGAGCGTACCGTCCGAAATAAGGCAGGTAATCAGGTTCTGCCGGCCGATCATTTTGCTGCCTCGCTGTCTTCACCGGCGATCATTCTCACGCTCTCGTTAAAATGAGCGATCTCCCAAAACGCGATCGCCATATTCAATACGCCGAGACCCGTCACGCCGCCGCGAAACCACATAGACGCGACGATTGCCTGGATTGAAGGCAATCCCGACCTGTCGGAAATGAACGCCAGAATGTAATTTTGCGCCCACGGCCCGAACAAGGTGTCCCACGGCGCGAGGATTAAGTAAAAACCCAACAACAGGCAGAGAACAATAAAGAAAATGACGGTAAGGCGTTCTACCATACCGTCAGATTATAGACCTTCGGTTCGATCTACCACAAACCCGTTTGCAAACCGGCGCAGATATTAGTGACCTATATAGATATTCTTTACCCTATCGGCGACGTCCCTAAAATCGACATTTTCCGCGTACACCATTTCAAAATACTTTGCCGCGTTTGCGGCATCGTTTTCGGCATCGTACGCGAGCGCTAGTTCGTACCACAATCCTTGTTTCTCGTCATCGGTCAGGTCGGGTGACTCGAGCGCCCGCAGATACCAGGTCACAGCAAAATTGGGCATTGAGTTCTGCATAAAACAGTGGCCAAGCAGATTGGCACAGTGAAAAAACCGCCGGGAACCGTCGTTGGGTGAAGCGAGATTGATCGCATCCTGATACTCTCGGATCGCGTTTTCCATCAAGCCCATCTCCTGATAGGCGATCGCCGTCGCGTAGTGGGTCTCGTAATCCTCGTTTGTCGATGCATCGCCGTCGTCGAGCCCGAATTCCGATCGAATCTCCTCGATGCCGATCGGATGTGCTTCGACATGCTGCTGATCCTCACTTTCCGCGGCCGCATACCTTTCCGACAGCAGCCGGATCTCTGATCTGTCGCCAAATTCGGACTTCAAGGCTTCGATCGCCCTTTCAGCCAGATCGCGATAGTTATTGTCGATGTAGAACCCGATGCTCTCGATCTCTTTGTTGAGCCGGGCCTCGTCCGACGGATCGAGGTGGACGCTTGATTCGTCAATGGGCAGATGTACGTCCTCAGTCTTCGGTTCGTCGGTCGGCTCAATTCCGCCTCGTTCGATCCCGATGCTGCTCATGTGGTTTTCGAGCTTTTGTTCGAAAAGGTCACCGGCATTAACAAACCCATGATGTTCGACGACAGAGACCTCCGTGACCTCTTCGTCGAGGGTGACCATCGGCTCGGCAAATTGTGCCCGAACCAGTTCGGTATCTACCGCCTCGAATTCAAATCCATATTCCTCGTTGACTTCAGCAAGCCGCTCGGCAAAAGCCGTCTCAAGCGGCCGAATTGCCACCAAGGTCGAAAGCGCGAATCGTTCGTCCTCGGCCGCACCCTTTTCTCGGGCGGCTTCGGCGAGCCTCACCAAGGCGACGACATATGCTTGCTCGTCCTTGACCCATGAGCAATACCTGACCAAAAGCCGAAGGGCCGATATGTGTTTGTGATCACGCTCAAGTATTTCGGTTATCCATCGATTGCACTCGTCGCCCTGGCCCGCGGCGAGAAGGTACTCCGACGACATCGATAGTATCCTTGTTGCCGAATCTGGGTCATTGGCATTCAGGTAAATGCGGATAAGATCCAGCAATTTCGGATAATTTGCCGGTTCGAGTTCAACGAGCTTGATGACTGCTCGTTCAGCCCCGGCCGCGTTCTGCGAGTCGATATGGCAATCGATCAAAAGGTACAGGACATCCCGATTATAGGGCTCCTCGGCAAGAATGTCCTCGAGCAGTGTTACCGCCCGACCGACTCGGCCGAGTGCCGAATACGCTTTTACAAGGCCGTCCAGTATCCTCAGGTCATTTGGGCGAATTTCGTGACCTTTCATCAAAACCTTGATCGCTTCTTCGTTACAGCCCTGCCGGCTGAAGCGCGTTCCGGCCTCGGCGTAGGCTTCGGCAGCCTCTTCGCGATGGCCTTCGCGCAAATACGATTCGGCCAGACTCACGCAAACGTCGGTGTTGTTGGGGTCGAGAAGTGCGATCTGCCTCCACATCGAAAGGGCCTCGATACGGCGTCCATTTTTCTCGTAATGTTCCGCGAGCGTGGTGTAGTGGGCCCTCGCTTCTGAAAGCGAACCCTTCAGCTTGTAGAGCTCGGCAAGCTTGGTTGAAACCTCGATCGAATCCGGCTGCAGCCTTGAGATCTTGTTGTACACCGCAATAGCTTTTTGGGCAAATCCCTGATTGCTGTAGTGCTCTGCCACCTTCAGATAACAATCAACGGCCTCACGCTTTTCCATGTTTTTGGCGTAGAGGTCACCGAGCATATTCATTGTCCCGATGTCACGCGGGTCGTTACCGACGACCGCCTTGTATTCGGCGATCGCCGCGCGAAGCTTGCCTTGAACGACATACTTCTCGGCATTTCGCATGGCCTTTGTCTTGTCGAAAATCATCTTGAACAATTATCGGAACGGGTCGCTACCTTAAATTTAACGGCGGTTTGTGTGACAGCCCTGAGCGGAGCAGGCCGATTGGAGGTTCTCCAACTACGCCTGTGGATACAAAGTTATCATATTGACCGAGAATGTGTCAACATTGTTGTGCTTTGTTTAGCATACAGATACGCTTTGGCAGAAAGTCGGTCATTTTGATTTTTGCGGCACATTCCCATAGTCTTAAAGCTTGGGCATTTTGGTTCGTTTCTTTGACTATGCAAGCTCTAATTTTAGCGGGCGGCAAGGGCACACGGCTAAGGCCGCTGACCGTATACACCCCAAAGCCGATAGTGCCGTTTTGCAATCGGGCATTTCTCCTTTACCAGATCGAGATCCTGCGAAAGGCCGGCATCACTGACATCACATTGTCGCTGAGTTATCAACCGGACAAGATCGAGCACGTCCTTGGCAACGGCTCCGATTACGGCGTTAATTTGCGATTTATCACCGAGCCGGCCCCGCTTGGTACCGGCGGAGCATATCGCTTTGCCGCTGATGATATTCGAGAGACTACGGTCGTTTTCAACGGTGATATTCTCACGGATTTTGATATTGGCCGATTTATCGAACGGCATAAGGATCTCGGGTCTGTTGCGACACTTGCTCTGAAGCCGGTGGAAAATCCATCGGCGTATGGGCTGGTCGAAACTGACAGCGATTCAAGGATTCTCGGATTTTTGGAAAAGCCGACGGAGGAGCAGATCGAAAAGCTCAAGATCAACACGATCAACGCAGGCATTTACGTGCTCGAACCGGCGATACTCGACCTCATGCCGATGGGCGAGAACCGTTCGTTCGAGTACGACATATTCCCCGAGATCCTGAAACGCCAAATGCCCTTCTATGCCGGCATCATGACTGACGAATATTGGCGGGATATAGGTACACCGGCGAGCTATCTGACGGCTCACCAAGACTTTCTACGTGGTGAGATCAGTGGTTTTGAGGTCGACCGCTCTGACCTGACCGACGTTGCCACAAAGGCCACGATCGACTCGCGATCGATCATTGGTGAGGGTTGCGTCATCAAGCCGGGTGCCCGCATCACCAATTCGGTGATCGGCCCAGGCGTTCAGATCGAAGAAAAAGCAGTTGTCGAGGATTCAGTGCTCTGGGCTCATTCTCGAATATCGACGGCGGCCGAGATACGCGGTTCGATCATCGGGCGCAGTTGTCATATTGGAAGAAATGCAGTTGTCGATCATGGATCGGTCCTTGGCGACAAATCGACCTTGACCGACTACACCAAGGTCTAGTGACTGAATATGCCTGAGTTGCCCGAGGTCGACTTGGTCGCCCGTTCGTTGAATTCTTTGGTACGCGGCCGGACGATCGTCTCGGCCGAACTGCTCCGCGAACGTCTCGCTCCCGATATCACCGCCGCTGACTTTGGATCCTCACTTGCGAACGCACGTGTCGAGATCGTCGGACGCCGCGGCAAACACATTCTTTTCAGGCTCGAAAATGACAGGACATTGATCGTGCATCTACGGATGAGCGGCAGGTTTGCTTTACTGACACCGGAGGGCGAGCTACCCAGGTTCACGCACGCGATCTTTCGGTTGGACGACGGTAGTCTTTTGGTTTTCAGCGATCAAAGGCATTTTGGTCTGATGAAGATCGTCCCGACCGCTAGCCTTTCGGCGGCGAAAGAGATCGCTAAGCTCGCTCCGGAACCGTTCTCGGAAGATTTTTCAGTTTCGTATCTTCGCGACATGCTGGCACGTTCATCACGCACCTTGAAAGAGTTTCTGCTCGATCAAACAAAGGTTTGCGGCCTCGGCAACATCTATGCCGCCGAGGCAATGTTCGCCGCCGGGATACATCCGGCTGTTTCGGCCAATTTGGTCGGTCGGATCAGGGCCCGCCGCCTGCACGAGAGCATATTGGCTGTACTGGACGAGGCGATAAGACACAATCTCGGCAAGCCGATCGATCCGGAAAACCTAGAAGGGAGTTATTTCAGCGGTTCGTTGAAAGCTGGCTGGTATGTTTACGACCGAGAAGGCGAACCGTGTGCGGTTTGCGGTTCACCGATCGTGAGGCTCAAGCAGGGCGGTCGTTCAACCTATTACTGCCGCAAATGTCAGCGAAAATAGCTCGATACCGTTCCACTTGACACCTTATTCCAAAAAGAACATCATCGTCTTTACACTCGTGGTGAGTTAATGCGACTTGCGACCACGTTAAATAATCCGCTAAACAGCTTAAAGAAGGTTCTGACATAAGGAGTCTCGCTGTTTTAGCGAGGCTTTTTGCGTATGAAAGATTTCCGCCAGTTACTCGATTCCGAAGGTGTTTACGTTTTTGACGGCGCGATGGGCACGCGCTTGTATGACAAAGGCGTTTACATCAACCGTAGTTATGACGAACTGAATGTCACGGCGCCCGATCTCGTCCGCGAGGTACTTGAGGAGTATGTTGCCGCAGGCGCCGACATCATTGAGACCAACACGTTTGGAGCTACACGTCATAAACTGCTTGCTTACGGCCTCGAGAACAGACTGCGAGAGATCAATATTGAGGGCGTCAAGCTCGCACGCAAGGCCGCCGGCGAAAAGGTCTTTGTTGCCGGCGCTGTCGGACCGCTCGGCCTCAGACTTGAGCCCTTCGGCCCGACCTCGTACGAGGACGCCCGTGAGATGTATAAAGAACAGGTCTCGGCTCTGCTCGAAGGCGGCGTTGACCTTTTCGTGCTCGAAACCTTTTCGGAGCTCGCCCTGATCGAACAGGCGATCCACGCTATTCAGGAACATTCCGACCTCCCGATCGTCGCGCAGATGACCGTGCAGATGGACGGCAAAACGCTTTACGGTGACACGCCCGAGCATTTTACGCAAAAGCTTGACAGCCTCGGCGTTGACGTGATTGGGCTAAATTGCGGCGTCGGGCCGACACACGTCCTCAGCACCCTAGAAAAGATGCGTGAGGTGACCGACAAACCACTTTCGGCCCAGCCCAACGCCGGCTTACCGCGGGACGTACAGGGTCGCCAATTTTATATGGGCTCGCCCGAGTACATGGCAACGTTCGCCAAGCGTTTTGTCCAGGCCGGAGCCTCGTTTGTCGGGGGGTGCTGCGGGACGACCCCGACGCATATTAAATTGATCTCGGATGCGATCCGCTCGATCAGCCCGCGTCTGATTCATGAACTTCACAAACATCACTCGATCTCGGTTCAGGAACTAAAGCCTGCCGATGTTGACGTCGTGGACCCGCTCGAACGGTCACGCTGGTCGGCGAAGATCGCCCGCGGCGAATTTGTGACCTCGGTCGAGGTGCTGCCGCCCAAAGGCTGCGACGCCGCGGCGACGCTTGATTCGATCCGGCTGCTTAAAGAGGCCGGCGTAGACGGCGTCAACATTCCCGACGGCCCGCGCGCACAGACCCGAATGTCGGCTCAGGCGACGGCCGTGCTTGTCGAGCGCGAGATCGGTATCGAAGCGGTGCTGCATTACTGCTGCCGCGATCGCAACCTCTTAGGGATGATGTCCGACCTGCTTGGAGCCGCGGCGTTGGGATTGCATAACTTGTTGCTGATCACCGGCGACCCGCCGAAAATGGGCCCATATCCGGACGCGACCGCAGTATTTGACATTGACGCGATCGGGCTGACCAATATGGTCAACAAACTCAACCACGGCCTCGATCTCGGCAACAACCCTATCGGCAAACCGACCGCATTTTCGATCGGTGTTGGTGTAAATCCCGGTGCGGTCAACCTCGACGAGGAGATAAAACGCTTTGAGTGGAAGGTCGAGGCCGGTGCCGAATACGCCATTACGCAACCGGTGTTTGATACCGAGCAGTTGCGTGTTTTTCTTGATCGTATCGCCCACGTTCGTATACCGATCGTCGCCGGCATTTGGCCGCTCGTCAGTTATCGGAATGCGGAGTTCATGCACAATGAGGTTCCCGGCGTGAATGTGACCGCCGACATCCTTGAACGTATGAGAAAGGCTTCGGATAAAGGCAAGGAAGAGGCCCGCGAAGAGGGCATTATCATTGCCCGCGAGTCTTTACTGGAGGTTCGCGACGTAATTCAGGGCGTGCAGGTTTCGGCCCCGTTCGGCAATGTTAAGTACGCCCTTCAGGTCTTTGAAGCGTTGGAAGAATTTAAAGCGACGGAAAATAATAAGCCCCGCCGATCTGCATCAGCGGAGCTAATTTCGTGATAACTCGAAACCGCTATCGGGCGTCGAATGACGCAGTGGGAAAATCCCCGCGGACGCCCCACTGAGTTATTGATGCACTGTTCGAAAGACTGTTGAAAACCCAGAAACTGTTAACAGCCCCTGTGGTCGCTCCCTGACGAAAAACCGCGATGTCCGCTCGCGCGTCACCGTCATAATCGCCCTGAATAGGTGAGTCCGAGGAAATTCCGAACGGCTGCGTTCTGGTGGAACCGTCGGAACTCTGCAGTATCCACCAGACCATCGGCGTCGTCGATGTCGCTCCCGTCCGAGCAACGGCGAAGTCGTATTTACCGTCACCGTCATAGTCTCCGGGAACGACATAATCCGTGTTGAAATTGCCAAATGCCCTGAATTGAAGGCTATTGTCCGAACTTCGCAAAACAATATAACTATTTGAGGGTGTCAAAGCACCGGCACGGTAAATTGCGATGTCAAACTTGCCATCACCGTCATAATCGCCGGGAACCGGCACGTCCAGATCACTAGCCGTAGCACCGGTCGTACCAAAGTTTACGATACGGGTCGCTCCATTCGAACTCTGCCGGATGTACCATACAGCCTGTGCTCCGGCCGATGCACCACGTCTGAACACCGCCACATCAGTTTTGCCGTCTCCGTCATAATCTCGAGCGACAGCCGTGTCACCGTTCAGGCCCCACGCGAAATACTGAACGGTGTTTGACCCGGATTGAAGCACCCAAAAAGAGCTCTGTGCCCCTGCCGTCGCACCGGCTCGATATATCGCCAGATCGTCGCGGCCATCACCGTCAAAATCACCGGGCGTGGGAAAATCAGTTGCGGCGTCGCCCCATGGCCCCGAAACCTGAGTTCCGGTCGTACTGTTGAGGTTCCAATAAGTAATTGGCTGCGGAGCCGAAGCAGGAAACCTCAGCACGCTAAGATCCTGTCGGCCGTCACCGTCAAAGTCCACCGGCCGTTTGATCCCGAGCTGGCCGCGGATCTCGCCGCCGGGAAAATTAGAAGTGTGAACGTTGACGTACCCGAGATGCTGCCGAAGCTGCCCGATCTGCGTTGCGGTGATCGAACCACTGCCCGTAATTGTTCCGGCAGTTCCGCCGACCGCACCAAAATTGATCGAAACGCCTGCGTTCGCACCGATGGCGGCCGGGGCATGGATGTGCGATGCCGTTTGGTTGCTCGTCAGGCCGGTAAACACGACCGTGAACGAATACGTCAAGGCTCCTTCGTCAACCACGACTCGCGCGTAACCTGTCCCGGATGTAGCCGCCGCCGGCACCTGTTGTGCACCGCTCAGGTAAGCATAAAATGTTTCTGCTCTAGCATTTGCAGAGCAAAGACAGACAAGTGCCAATCCAAATATTGCGCCGATTTTTTTCACGTTTTGATCTCCTTTAAGTTTTTCGCTCAGCCCGCCGTTCCTTCCCGACGGATCCGAAGTGAACACCATGGCCGACAAACGCCTCAAGTTAATTGGTTAAGCGGAAGAATACGCCTGTAAACCTGCGAGGTCAACAAAAATCTTCCGGCAAGCGTTGATGCCAGCAAACCCGTTGCGAGGCATTTTGCTCTAAATCATGCACGTCAGAGTATAATGTCGACGTCTTAGTCAACTCAAAGCTTTTACTCCGGAGAGATCATTTAATGACAAAAAGAAGACTTTTGTTTATTCTTGCTGCCCTTTTTATTTTAGTTGCCGGCGAGGCAGCTCTCGCCTGCTCCTGCCTCCTCGACCCGAACAAGCCGGCTGTCGACTATTCAGCCTGGGCGAAAGACTTTAAGGGTGTCGCTTTCTCTGGCCGGGTCAAAAAGATCGAGAAGGTTGCCAACAAGCCCGAGATAAAAGTGATCTTTGGAGTGGATAAGATCTGGCGCGGCATCGACTCGGCCGAGGCGGTGATATACACGGCCGAAAATACTGCGATGTGCGGTGTATATTACGAGGTCGGCCGAGAGCAGGTGGTGATCGCGGACAGCTCGGGTGACCGGATAACGACCTTCAGTTGCTCCGAGATGGAGTACACGTCGCACCGCTCAGAGTATCTTGCGGCGCTCGGCGTAGCACGAAAACCGTCAGCCCCATCAGCTCAAACGGCCCAGAAGTTTGTGGAATTTGGGAATATCAACTGTGAGACCGAACTCGCCTACCTCGATTCTCTTGCGATCGAACTGCAAAATGAACCGCAGGTTTCGGCATACATCATCATCTACGGCGGAAGCCGTGGCAAACGCAACGATGCAAGGGCACGCCTCGCACGGATGAAGCACTATTTGACGGTTTCGCGCGGCATAACCGCGGCGAGGCTTAAGCAGATCGATGGCGGCTACCGACAGTCACTTGCGGGTGAGATCTGGATCGTCCGGCCCGGCGATACCGTTCCCCGGCCGTCCCCGACCGTCGGCGCAAAGAAAGTCAGGCTGAAAGGAACCGCCAAGGTTCGCGGTTACAATTGCGGTGACGAAATGGGTCTGAAATGAGATCGACCACCGCCAAAAGGTAGGTTCGAAATTGTAACATGATCCTACGGCACTAAAACGATCTTTCCATTTGCTTTCTCGTTGATGACAGCGTGATGGGACAGAGCCGCCTCGCTGAGCGGGAACGAACGGCTAATCAACGGATCAAGATACCCCTCGCTTAGCCCGCTATATATTGCGGCGTGTATCTCATCGCGGTCTGATTGCGGTGAGTTGAAAAGCGACATGCCATAGATGGTCGCGTCCTTCGTCATTGCGAGCCGCGGCGTAAAAGTCAGGCTTCCGCGGTTGCCGACGACGACAATGCGGCCAAACATCGCAAGTGCCTCGAAGTCGCGTTCCAAATTGACATTAGCAAGCATCTCGATGATGATGTCGACGCCTCTGCCGCGGGTGAAATCACTAATCGCTGCGTAGTGACTATCGTCGGAGTGGTCAAAAACGGCATCGACGCCCTGGCCCGCCACGAGATCCTTGCCCGCCTCCGAACCCGCAGTGCCGATCACGGTTAGACCCTCACTTTTGGCCCACTGCACGGCGGCGCTTCCGACGCCGCCAGACGCTCCATGGATCAGGACCGTTTCGCCCGCCTTTGCCTTGGCTTTCTGAAACAATGCCCGATAGCTGGTCGCGTACGGAGTCCAAACACCGGCTCCCTGTTCGTACCCGACACTCTCAGGCAGCCGCCCGAGTTGAAACTCATTTGCCAGGGCATACCCCGCATAGGTCCCGGTCAGTGAATCGGCAGTATAGACGCGATCACCAATTTTCCATTTCGTGACACCAACACCGATAGCCTCAACGACGCCGGCCGCGTCCTTGCCCGGCGTGTACGGCAGATTCGGAGCATGGGCGTGGATGCCGGTCCGCAGATATGTATCGACCGGGTTGACCCCGGCGGCATGGATCTTGACCAAAACCTGCGAATCGGTCGGTTGAGGAATTTCGGCCTCCTCAAGTTTCATTACTTCGGGCTCACCAAATTCACGTACGATTATCGCCTTCATAAAAGTAGTGTACCCGCGAAATTCACAAATGGCACGAAACAATCTCAAAGTTTCGTGCCAAAATGGTCCTTGCGAGAATCTGCACTCAATGCTGAGTTGAGCAACCGATTCGAGAGCGTTGGAGTGAATCCACTCATTCAAATGAGATCAGCAAAAATTGAAGCTCCGTGATCTCACTCACAACTTGTATCGTCGATCTTGATTTCGCCTTTTATCCACTTTTTGCCGATTTTGGCTTTGACGACTACTACCCCCTGTCCGCCAAAGACAACTATTCTTAGCTCGGTACCCTTTTTCAGTTTGACAACTTTGCCTGACGACGAATAAAAGAATTCGGCGTTATCCATGGTAACCTTGCAGGCGTTCGACTGAGCCGATACGTTAGGAACCTTCATTGCCAAGAGCGAAAATACCGCGATCGCTACAAATACGACAGTTAGAGATTTCGTTTTCATTCTGGTTCTCCCTTTTACGTTTGCCGTAGAATTTCGCTCTTAACCACAGCTGATAAACTCGGTTGCGACCCATGCGTAACCTCTTTTCCACGAGATTTTCGTCCAATCGACCCCATTTCGATCCTGAACCAGATCCCACGCTCTTATCTGTGCCCCAACCTTTAGGCTTCCGATGATCCTACCGCCCGGCGTTGATCGAACACGAAGCGGAATATCGTTATTTCCCTTTACAACACAGTTGTCTTGGAAAATCGGTATAGCATTCGCCGTAATATTGGCCGACGTCGACGTGGGCAACGCAAAGGTGCCGAGTAGCACTGCCGACGCGATAGTGGCTACCATTGAAACTTTCATAAAAGATCTCCTTTTTTGTAATTAGTTAGTTCTATCGATTACCCAATACTGGCCCTTATCATCAGTAGATGCCTTTCGCATCTCGATATAGTACTTAAAGAAAGTAACTGCTTCGAGCGATTTGCCGTCGCCTAAGAACTCGGTTGTCAGCCTGAAATATTCTCCCGCAACGGGGGTCATCTTCCACTTTTGCCCAGAAAAGTTGCCAGTTTGCGCCATTTTGACGAATTCTTTTTTTGTCCCGTCGACATCTAATGATCGGTTCTTCTTTTCGGCGTCATG
This sequence comes from Pyrinomonadaceae bacterium, assembly GCA_019694345.1. Lineage (GTDB taxonomy): Bacteria > Acidobacteriota > Blastocatellia > Pyrinomonadales > Pyrinomonadaceae > OLB17. Next base: position 15,531 of record JAIBCA010000144.1, read on the forward strand.
CAGCTTTGTTGTGAGCGTAAAGAAGTTGTTGCCGGCGGGCTTCATTAACCATATTTGGTTGCCGTATTTTCCTGCTTTGCCCATCTTCATCTTGTCTATAAATTCGCCGCTATAAACCGCATCGAGTGCGAATCCGTCGCCGTATCGTTTATTCAAGATGTAGTAACCGCCGCCTTTCGCAGCGATACGCTTCCAAAGCTGACCTTCCTTGTTGCCGGAATCACGCATTCTGAGGAATCGATACGTCTCCTTTTGGTGCGTGAGCGCTTTTGAGTCGCCGAGCCAATTGTTGGTGATCTGATAATAGTCGCCCTCTATATTCGTGATCGCCCAAAGCTGGCCATCGTCCTCGGCTGACTCGTTAATACCAACGTTGTAATCAACTTTGTCGTCAATGACCTCGAGCGATTCGGCATCACCGATCTCTCGATTGACGAACCGATACGAATCTTCAACGCCCGAGTCCGGCGTTATCTGCCACAATTGAGCTTTGACCTGATCAGAAGCGTTTACAAAGAGCTTTCCGTTCTGGGGATCGAGTTCGACGACCTTTTTCTCTTCGCCTTTATGCCTGTCGCCGAGCGTGTACGAACGGTTCGCCTGCTTTATGACCAGGAAATTCATCGCAAGCAACGCCCCGCCGAAAAGCACCAACGGAACGAGGATCAATACCATCAGCCAACGCAACGCTTTCGACTTTTTCTTCGGCAAATCCGCCGCAGGAACGGGCACGTATGCTTGAGCCGGTTGCTGCGCATATTGCGGCGGCGGTTGCTGTTGATAATACTGCTGCTGCGGCTGGTATGCCTGCTGCTGAGGCGGTTGCGGCTGAATTGGATAGTGTTGCGTAGGACTTTCTGAGGCCGGCGTCGCAACGGAATCAGGAAACCTGTTTCCACAATCAGCGCAGAACTTATTGTTGCCAAGATTTGGTGCTTTACAGTTTGGACAAAGCATAGTTTTAGTTTCGTTCGACCAAGTCAGTGCCGGTCGGCCGGCACCGTTTCTACATTTGATCCTTCAGCGTCTTCGGTTTCGCGCCCTTCTTGTTCTTGTTCCTTTCCCAAGGCTCACTGTTTTGGAAGTTATACGTGTCCGGATTGAACAGATCCGAAGCAGCCTGGCAACCAGCCGACGTGATCACAATTGCTAAGACTGCAGTTGCTACGAGACTGTTTCTTGTCTTTCGCTTGGTCATTCGAATTAATGCGTTTCGCATACTAGTTAAATGTCTCCGTATTGCCTTTCGAATCGGTCAGATCGAGCGTCGTGTAATTGTTCCTCAATCGATATGTGTATACATCAACGCTTCCCGAGACCGTTATCGTCAATTTTCCGGGCGTAAGCGAGAATGTTCCGCTCGCGCCGCCCGAACCGCCGATGAAATTGATCGCACCATTCCATCCTGAGTTGGATTTTCGCACGGACATAAACTCGATTTGGTCACTTGGGTTGTTAATGTTCGTCCAAATGTGTGCCGCAAGAACATTGCCGTCATTTTGAGCGGTGGTATTGGTTTTTCCTTTAGTAAGAATTACCTTAGTGCCACCATCGTCGATCTCTATCTTGTTGCCGCCATTCAACACCTTGAAGCCGACAATAGAGTTAACGCCTCCGGCATTGAGTTGAATCGTCTTATTTGGGAATACAAGATAATCGCCAATGACAGAATTCGAGCCATCGGTTATCTTGCCTTCCAGCTTGTCGTCCTTCTTGCTTGCATAGCTGAACGACCAGTTCGCAAAACTACCATTGACGTCAACGTCCCACGTGCCTTCAAAAGGATTTGAGGTTTTCGCGGAAGCCGGAGCCGGTGCTGCGGAATTGCCAGTTGAATTGTTCTGAAGAACAACGACATCCTTTGAGCTTTCCTCGGTCATAGAGTCCGAAGCTGGATCTGACCGGGAAGTGCGAGACCTTTTCTCGCCAGAACAGCCCGTCAGCGGCAATACGATGGCAATCGCCAAAAGTAAAAGCAGGAAACTTCGCAAAATATTTTGATAGGTCATTTTCATTGTTCTGTTCTCCACAAATCTCGTATGTCTTCTACTGATCGGGTCTCTCAATACGCGGCGGCTCCTTTTGCTGCGGCAGATCGTCCTTTGGAACTTCCTGTCTTGGGGCAGGCGCGGGCTTCTGTATTGGACGCGAACCGGCACGAACCATTTTTGACGATATTCCCTTGTTGTTCGAATAAGTGACCGACTTGCCATCCGCGGAAACAGTGATCTTAATCGTCTTATTCTCGCCGCCGTTGGCGAAAAGCTTAATGATATCTTCGCGAGACACCACGTATTTCGCCGGCTCGTCCTGTGTGTCGTTTACAAAAAACGTATAAGTACCGACGAATGTATCGCCCTCAGCATTGGGTTCACTGAATTCGATCGCGATAAAGTCGTCGGTCCCGGCCGTTTCCCAACGGCCGGCGATCGCTCTCGCCTTTTTCTCGATCTCAGCGATAAGTGCGTTCTCATCACCGGACTCGACGTCGGCTGCAGATGCAGTTTTTTGAGCCAACGCTCCATCTTCTACGGCTTCTTCTTCAGTCGCCTCCACAAGGTCGGCCGAGTCCGGATCGACCGGCCGCTCGCCGGGATCAGACTCGAGATTCGGCTTATCTCGTTTGACGACCTTTAGCTGCTTCTTAGTCGCGCCTTTACCGGGATCGAAGAAGACCGACAGTTCCCGGCATCCGGAAATACTCGCCAAAACGGCGAGAATTATTACGGATCTGAGAACGTTGATCATTGTTAGATTGAACTTTGTTCTGGACATAATTACACAGGTTTTTACTCGACAGACATTGATAGTAAATGGAACAATTGCCTTAAACTATTGACACTTGCTCAGGCAAATCGTTTGTCTTCCTCTGCAAATCGTTTCCGGGTCAGGATGCTGGCGGTAGTCAGCCATACATTGGTCATATACCTGATAGCATTTCTTGTCACAATCGACCGGTTTCTTCGCTACTTTTGGCGCGGGCGTTGCCGTAGGGTTTGGGGTGGGCGACGAAGGCGCCGGGCTCGATGTCGCAACACTTGAATTGCCGGCGGGCGAGGTGGTCGCCGGCGAACTAACTGTTGGAGCAGCGGCGTTTGGCGTTGAATTCGATGAATTGGCGGAATTTCTCGCTCTGGGTGTCGGATTGTCTTCTTGGTTTGAGACACGGGAACCTCTCAACGCGATAAATCCGACGAGGCCGGTAATTACCAATAAGGCCACGACACCAAGAACCCAAGGAAGCTTCGATCCCGAGCTCGCGGGCGCTGCGACCATTACCGGATGAGACATTGGGCTTCCGACCGCACCGCCGGCAATTGGGTTTTGGTAGCCACAACGGACACAGAACTTAGCTGTATCAGGATTCTGAGTTCCACATTCCGGACAAAACATAGTGATTCTCCCTATAACCTATTTAATGTTCAACGCCGATTAGCTGCCCTTGTAATTGATCGAAACTATACTTTCTCGCCTGTAGCGAGACTGATCGCGTTGGCATCGCTTTCGCCTGTCATTGATGCAACGCATACCAATGTTGCGCCCGCATCAGTTTCGGCAAAATGAACCGTGCCACCCTCGACGAGCTGAAAAACGCGTCGCTGTGTTAAGCCAAACATCATCGCTGCCTCCTCAACCACAACCATCGGCTCCCCACATTGTTCACAAGAAACTTCAGAACCGACCGAAGATGACCTTCTAACGATGAAGCGGCGGCTCGATCGTACGGTCAATTCAACTTCTCGTTTGATCTCCATATCGCTTTAACTCAAAGATTTCGGGTCGCAACGATAGAAACTAGATACTTTCAGCAAATTTGTCTGGATTTTTTTTGGATATTTTTTGGATATTTTTTGGATTTTGCCGATCTTGGGCCAATTTCAGGCCCGAAAGACTCAGAAAAATGGGCATTTTCGGGCTGAAGCGGAAATAATCACTATTTTTCTCAAATTGAGCAGTGAGATGGCCAAGATCGCTCTCTCAAACAAAAAAGGCCCGAAATGTGTTCAACATTTCGAGCCATATTGCGACCAATAGGATCTTAGAACCTATTCCACCGTAACAGATTTTGCTAGATTTCTGGGCTGATCGACGTCGCAGCCGCGGCGGACGGCAATGTGGTAGGACAGCAGTTGCAGCGGCACGATCGAGAGTATCGGGCCGAGCAGGTCGGATGTTTCGGGGATCTCGATAACATGGCTCGAAACCTTCGAACTCATGGTATCGCCCTCGGTCAGCACCGAGATTATGATCCCGTCGCGACTTTTTACCTCGACAATATTCGAGTGCGTTTTTTCGTAACGAAGTTCACTGCCGGGATTTCCTTCCTCTTTGGTGTTGACTACGACGACCGGCAACTTTTCGTCGATCAGCGCATTCGGCCCGTGCTTCATCTCACCGGCCGGGTAACCCTCGGCGTGAATGTAACTGATCTCTTTGAGCTTGAGTGCCCCCTCGAGTGCGACCGGGAAATTTATGCCGCGGCCAAGGTAAAGGAAATCCTGCACGCGGAAAAATTCCTTCGAAAGTTCCTCGATCGAATCGGCGTCGTTCAAGAGTTGTTCGATCTTCAGCGGCAGTTCGGCTAGGTCCTGAGCGAGTTTTTTGGCCCGCGTCTCGTCGATCTGGCCGCGGACTTCGCCTAGGTAAAGGGCAAACAGATACAACGCGATCATCTGCGAGGTGAAGGCCTTGGTCGAGGCAACGCCTATCTCGGGCCCGGCGTGCGTTAAGATCGTGCCGTCAGCCTCGCGCGTGATCATCGAACCGTGAACGTTGCACACTGCCAGCACTTTACAGCCCGACAGTTTGGCCTCGCGCATCGCGGCAATTGTATCTGCGGTCTCGCCTGACTGCGAGATGACGATGAGCAGATCTGTTTCGGACAGTACCGGGTCGCGATAGCGAAACTCCGAAGCGTAATCGACATCGACCGGGATACGAGCCAGATTTTCGAGCATGTATTTGCCCGCTAGTCCGGCATGCCATGATGTGCCGCAAGCAGCGATCTTGATGGAGGTCAATCCACGGAATTCATCCTCGGAAATATCCATCGGCTCGAGATACACCTTGCCCGTGTCGAGCGAAACCCGTCCCTGAACGGTATCTCGCACGGCGCGCGGCTGCTCATATATCTCCTTGAGCATAAAGTGCTTGAAGCCGCCCTTTTCGGCCATGATCGGGTCCCACGTGATCCGTTGCTTCTCCGGTTCGACGACATTTCCGTCAAAATCCGTGACCCGCACTGAATCTTTAGTGAGGATTGCTATTTCGCGGTCGCCGAGAAAGAAAACATCCCGAGTATGTGCAAGGATCGGCGGAATGTCGGACGCGACAAAAAACTCGCCATCGCCCATTCCGATCACGACAGGCGGGCCTTCGCGAACCGCGATTATCGTATCCGGCTCCTCGACCGAGATTATTGCCAGGGCAAATATGCCGCGCAGTTCTGCTACACTTTTTCGCACAGCAGGCTCCAATGCCAGTCCCTCGGTATCGACGTAATGCCCGATCAGATGGGCGACCACCTCGGTATCAGTCTCGGTATAGAACTGGTGCCCGGCGGCCTGTAAGCGCTCTTTTAGCGTAAGGTAATTCTCAATAATGCCGTTATGAACGACGACGACTTTGCCGGACTGATCTCGATGCGGGTGAGCATTCTCCTCAGTCGGGCGTCCGTGCGTCGCCCAGCGCGTGTGGCCAATGCCGTAATTACCGTCAAGCGGATTCAGCCGAATAGCCTCTTCGAGATTGCGCAGCTTGCCCTCGGCCCGTCGAAGGCTCAGATGATGTTCGTCATCAACGACCGCGATGCCGGCCGAATCGTATCCGCGATACTCGAGCTTCCTCAGGCCGTCGATGATCAACGGCACAACTTGTTTATTTCCAACGTATCCGACTATTCCGCACATAATTTTAAGTTACCGGCGAACGGTCAACGGTGACAGGAGACAAGTCATTTCGTTCAGCCTATTTTTGTCTTGTTCTTTAGATGCTTTGATATTCCAACCAGCATGCTATCAATGCAATCCGTGAACGACCTTGACTCCACATTCTCAGGTTGCTTAAAAAGGCCAATTTACAACCGATAAGCAGTTCCGTTTTGACTTTGCCACATTAATCATGAGCTATCGCCAAAGACTGTAACAACTCTTTGTCCGACTGGAGTTCAGTTCCCTTCGCGGCCCTAGCCGGATTTAACACCGCAACTCGGCCAATCTGTGAAGCGTGGCAGAACTTCTCGTCAGAAGGAAGTTCTTTGGTCCGACTGTAGATCTATACGACGAATTCAACTGCTTTTTGCCAAACTTGAAGATTTTCCTGTGGTCGCACGCCTTCTCCTCCATCTTGTAACTCTTCACTTGTCATTAATTAGCGTTTTGATCGCCTTTGCCGGCGCACCAACGACGAGTTTGTTTGGCTCGATGTCTTTAGTCACAACGCTTCCTGCTCCGGTCACGGCTCCGTCTCCGACTGTGATTGGAGCGACGAGCATCGTGTCTGAGCCGATCTTGACTCCATCGCCGATGTGCGTTTCGTGTTTATTCTTGCCGTCGTAATTACAGGTGATCGTGCCGGCTCCGATGTTGGTCTTTTCGCCGATCGTGGCGTCGCCGAGATAGGTCAGATGGCTGGCCTTTGAGCCCCGACCGAGCCTTGTTTTCTTAAGCTCGACAAAGTTCCCGACCTTTGACCCGCGTTCCATGACGGCGTGGCCGCGAAGGTGCGCCATTGGGCCGACCGTGCAGCCTTCGCCGACCTGCGAGTCCGTAATAAATGAATTATCCTTGACCTCGACGCCATCGCCGATTACCGAATCGACGATCCTGACCCCCGGCCGGATGGTGCAGCCGTCGCCGATAACGGTTTTGCCCTCGACCGTCACGTTTTGATAAATGACAGTGTCCCTCCCGATCACGGCCCGTGAGCTGACATACACGGCATTTGGATCGGTAAATGTTACGCCGCTTTCGAGCATCAGCCTCTCGACCGTTCGTGTGCGGATGGTCCGTTCCATCGCCGAGAGCTGTCGGCGATCGTTCACGCCCTCGATCTCGGCCGCATCGTCGTGGAGATAGATCGCGATGTCTTCGCCGTCGGCACACAGGATCCGCGGCACGTCTGTCAAATAGTACTCGCCCTGAGCGTTTTGGTTGCCGACCTGTTTCAGCGCGGTAAAGAGCTTCTTGGTGTCAAAACAATAGATGCCCGAGTTGATCTCCTTGACCGCAAGCTGGTCGGGGCTGCCGTCTTTTTGTTCGACGATGCGGTCGAACGTCCCGAGTTCGTCGCGGATGACGCGGCCGTAACCGGTTGGGTCTTGCAGTTTCACGGTTAGGATCGTACACGCCGCACGCCGCCCGTGATGGTCGTTGTGCAGCCGGACAAGTGCTTCGAGCGTCGACCTTTTGATCATCGGAACGTCACCCGAAAGGACCAATAGCGTCGAATCGCTGTCCGCAAGCAGTTCGCGAGCCGAATTGACCGCATCGCCGGTCCCGAGCATTTGTCTCTGCCAGGCAAAATCCGCGATAGGCCCATCAATCTCGGCTAGCACGGCGGCCTTGACGTCTTCGCCCTGGTGGCCGACCACGGTATAGATCATTTTAGGGCCGAGCTCTTCGGCGGTTCGGCAAACGTGGCTGATCAGCGGCCTACCGTCCAGGCGATGCAGAACCTTGGCCAAATTAGACTTCATTCGCGTGCCGAGCCCGGCGGCGAGAATTAGGATGTTTAGGTCTGTATTCACTTTAGAATGGTCAGAATGTCACTATTTACATTAACGGGCGACTTCCGCTTCGCGGGGCTGGATGGCGCACAGCAGGACGACCTGTGCCAATCTTTCCGGATCGTGTCGGACCATCTCGCCATCGTCCAACAGATTACCATAAACGATCTCGGCTCCATCAATCGTTTTTGGCGAGATAGAACCGTGCACACCGATCTGTTCGGCTCCTTCGCTACCGTATTTTTCCATCTGCTTTTCGCTGATCGGATGGTCGTTGACGATCACGTAGTCAAAGTCGATCTCAGGGGCATATTGCCGAACGAGTTCAAGGTGCGACCTCGACGAAAGGCCATCGGTTTCGCCCGGCTGGGTCATCAAATTACAAATGAATATCTTCACGGCCCCGGAGGCCGCGATCGCCTTGCTGACGCCTTTGACCAGGATGGGTGGTATCAGGCTCGTAAACAGCGAGCCCGGGCCGACGGTTATTACATCCGCCGCGGCAATTGCCGCCAAAGCCTCGGGTAACGGCTGGCAATCGGCCGGTTCGAGGAAAAGTCGCTTGATCATCGGCCCGACGTGCCCGATCTTGGTCTCGCCGCGGACGGTCTTACCGTCCTTGAGTTCCGCCCCGAGCCGCACGTCGGCGACCGTTGCGGGATAGATATGCCCTTTACTGGCGAGTATCTCGGACGACAGTTTGACCGCCTCGGCAAAATCGCCCGTCACTTCGGTCAATGCCGCCAGAAACAGATTGCCGAAACTATGTCCACCGAGATCGCCATCTCCGCGAAAGCGGTGTTGGAACAACCGCGACAGCGTCTGCGAATCCTCACTCAGAGCGACCATGCAGTTGCGAATGTCGCCCGGAGGCAACATCTGAAGTTCATCGCGAATTCGGCCGGAACTTCCCCCATCGTCCGACACCGCGACGATCGCCGAAAGGTTCTCGATCCAGACGGGTTCGGCCGAGCCTGCGTCAACAAACCTTTTCAGCCCTGACAGCAGCGTCGAAAGGCCATTGCCGCCGCCGATCGCGACAAACTTTAGTCCCGCTGTATTGTCTGAAAAAAGATGGTGCTTCATTTTGATCGGGAACCACTCCCGGAATTGGCAGGCACGTCAGGTCGTGAAATCAACTTGGACACAAAGGAGGCCGGCGATATCACCGACGGCATGAATGTTATCATTCTTTTCTGCCCCGTATCAATCTTTCTTATGACGCAGGTCATTTTGACCGGGCATGAAAGTACAAATCGGGTGCCCAACGCCAAAAAACTCTTGTCGCTTTCCATGTTGTTGTGCTAGATTTATCAGTGCGGTGCGTTGTACGACGCCCGTCCGCATTGTCATAATACAATTCACTGGAACTATCTAAACCCTCGGTCGTGCCCCCGGGCAGACAAACCAGATGGCAGAAACGCCCTTCATAATACAAGAACACCAATTTCATCGGATAAAGATCATCTTGGCGAGGCTCTGCGTTGAGTGCGCCGCGCGGGTTGTATTCCTGGTCGACCGCGACGGTCAACCGATCGCCTTTCACGGCGACATCGGCGACATGGACACCACCAGTTTTTCAAGTCTGGCGGCGGGCAATGTTGCGGCGACGAGCAGCATGGCCAAGCTCATCGGCGAAGACACGTTCCCGGGCGTAGTGCACGAGGGCGAGCATGAGAGCATCTATATCAGTGTAATTGGGCGCAGCTTGCTTGTGATAGTATTTGACGAACGTTCGACGCTGGGGCTCGTCAAGATCCGCACCAAGCGTGCGAGCTTTGAGGTCGCCGCTCTTTTAGACGAAGCGACCCGCGACTCGGCGAACTATCGCCTAAACCAAAACTCGTTCTTCGCGGAGATCACCGACGAGGATATCGATAGCTTGTTTAGTTAAACGTGATGAGTAATGAGCGACGAGTAAATCGAGTTCGCCGGTCGGCGATTCATAACTCACAACTCATAACTCGCAACTAATTCTTATGACCTTTATTAACTACGCATCACGTGAGATCAATTGCAAGATCGTCTATTACGGGCCCGGCCTGTGTGGCAAGACGACCAATCTGCAGTACATCTACGATTCGACCGCCCCGCAGGCGAAGGGCAAACTCATCAGCCTGGCGACCGAGACCGACCGAACGCTGTTCTTTGATTTTATGCCGCTTGAACTCGGTACGGTCCGCGGATTTAAGACGCGATTTCACTTGTACACCGTGCCCGGCCAGGTATACTACGATGCGTCGCGAAAACTGATCCTAAAGGGCGTAGACGGGGTCGTCTTTGTCGCCGACAGCCAAGACGAGCGAATGGACGCCAATATCGAATCGCTCTATAACCTCGAGGAAAATCTTGGCTCCCAAGGCTATGACCTCGCACAGATACCCTATGTTCTGCAACTGAACAAACGCGACCTGCCTAATGTCACTCCGATCGAGGAGCTTTCGCAAGAGCTTGTCCGCAAGGGCGAACCCGTTTTCGAAGCGGTCGCGACAAACGGCACCGGCGTTTTCGACACGCTCAAGGCCGTCGCCAAACAGGTCCTTACCGAGTTAAGAAAAGGATAACCGCGAGGCAGTTTGACAAGAAGATTAGAGAGGTGAGCAGCCACTCAACCTCTCTTTTTTGCGCTCTCTCTTGCCACACAGGACGTCGGTAGTGGATCGAGAATCGTGTATCGGTAAGTCGAGCAAAGTGAATAGTCAAGAGTGACGCGTACTCGGTAACGAGTGGTCTATTGGGAATCGCAGATCGAAAAAAGTCAACTGCCGCCGCATCCCACCTATGCAACGTTACTGCGTCCGTGCATTCTGTGTTATGATGAAGGCATACATTAGACCTTTGAAAACTTACCAATAGCGAATCGTATATCGTCGATCGGGAATCGCAGATCGTGAATGCGCGCGCGGAGGTAGTCGAGAATGGGACAAGCCTGGATCAGTGTTTGGATGAAAACACTGGTCTCCTAAAAGGGAAGTGCGGTTTGAGTTCGGGAAACTCAAACCGCTAATTATCAGATAGGCTTTGCTGTAGGCCACGCGGAGATGTAGGCAAAAGGCAGATTATTTATTGGCTGGCAATTGTGCTGACGAACAAACTTCTCCGCATAGTTCAATTCGTCGGCACCGAAACTTTGGCCTTCGGGACGAGCCCGAGGCGGCGGGCCTCGCGTTCGATCACGCGGGCGTCGCTTTTAAGACTGTGTATCTCCTCCTGGAGTTGAAGATTTTCGTCGGTAATGCTCTGGATCTTTGTCGACAGTTGGTCGTGCTCAGTTTGTTCGCCGGTCATTACCGAAAACGCACGGTAATTGATGGTCAAACACAGCATGACTGAGATCGAGATGACGATCGCAAATGCAGCCCACATCGGTACCGCCGGGGCTCGGCGTGTTTCGGCTGTCTTGCTCGGCTTTCTCGTTCTCATCGCTTTACCAAGGCCGTTAAGGCCCTCTAATTCATCAAATAGTCGTGACCGATCCTAAGTAAATCGTCGAGATCGGCCGTCGATTCGCTCTCGGCATATATCCGGACCATCGGCTCGGTACCGGACGGGCGCATCAGCATCCATGCGTTGTTTTCAAACAAAAACTTGACGCCGTCCATGCGTTCGATCTTTTCAATTCGCCTGCCGGCGATGTCCATCGGATCTCGCGCAAGCTTCTCTTTAAGCTTGGCTGCGATCTCGGGGGTCAACTTAACACCGATGCGGCCGGACTCGAGCCGGCCAACCCTGCGATATATGTCCGCAAGCTGTTCGCCAAGACTTGCCCCGCGGGCAGCAACCGCTTCGGCGGCCAGAAGACAGGCAAGGATGCCGTCTTTTTCGGGATAGTGTCCTCTGATGGACAAGCCTGCTGACTCCTCGCCGCCGAGGATGATCTCATCCTTATTTATCAATTCACCGATGTACTTAAAGCCGACCGGCGTTTCGTAAAGCGGTATACCGCGTTCTCCGGCAATGCGATCGACTAGGTGCGATGTCGCCACGCTGCGTGCCACGCCCTGTATCCATCCTCGGCTTTCGGCAAGATAGTCCGTCAAAAGGGCTACCAACTGATTAGGCTCGACAAATGTGCCGTCTGCGTCGATCACCCCAAAACGGTCACCGTCACCATCGGTCGCGAGACCCATTGTCAATCGGTTGTCAATGACGAGGGCACGAAGTTCGTCGAGATGATCCTTTCCGGGCTCGGGCGAACGGCCGCCAAACGTAACGTCGCGCCAATCGTGTATGGTTTCGATCTCCAAGCCTCGATCCTCGAGGGCCTTGTTCAAATATCCGCGTCCCGTGCCCCAAAGTGCATCGTAGGCGTACCGGCCCTTTGCCGCGGCAATAACGTCAAACCTGATCTTGAGTGCCAGATCGTCGAGATACATCGGACGCGGGTCAAAATCAACGATCGATCCGCCCGGCATATCCGGTGGCAGAACGCCCGCTTCGATCGCCGCCTCAATCGATCCGGTGACCTCCGGCAAAGCTGGAGCTCCATCCTCGGTCGAAAACTTGATGCCCTGATACTCAGGCGGATTGTGCGACGCGGTAAAATTGATGCCGCCTGCCGCCCGCTGAGATCGGATCGCGTGTGATATGGTTGGCGTCGGTGTCGGGCCGCCGCACAGCAATACGTGAAATCCCTTTGCGGCAAAAATGTTTGCCGCGACATCGGAAAATCGCTCGCCCATGAATCGCGAGTCGCGACCGATCACCAAGGACTTTTTGAGGTCGGGCCGAGTTGTCAAATAGCTGCATATCGCGTTTGAAACACGTTTCACATTATCGAATGTGAAATCGTCGGCGATTATCGCCCGCCACCCTGATGTTCCAAAACGAATAGACATGAACTCTGGTTCGTACTACTATCGCTGTCGGCATCGCCGGTTCCGCCTATGCCGCATTGTGCGGCTAAATGCTTAAATGTAACTTAAGTGGCTTGGCCCCAATTTCCCTTGAAGTGTTTGGAAATTTAACACAGTATCTTAATCGTGTAAAGCGCTTACATTGTGGAGATTTCACCATTAGATACAACAGTTTACATTGCTATAGCTAAGGTTTGACCTTACGGTAGCGCTTAACTATGAACAATACGTGAACGTTTTCTTTAAGTGACCTGTGAAGGCCATTATTTACGGACTTGCGACCTTCCTTACCTTAATCGAACATTTTGCTTAAGCCGCCGCGAAGGGCCGGAGGCAGGATTGGATGGCTGATCGGTTCGGGAAACGGATCCACGCCGGTTCCCAACCCCTCCATTTAGACCCGCCCTGTTGACGCGGCCGAAATGCCACGTGTGTCAATTAGAGTCGCAAGTTTTCCCCAGACCGTCAGTGTGTCTAATCGATACAGGTGTGATTTTTTCCATATCACTGTGCTGATCTTGTAAACGGTGCAAATACAAACGTTATCGCCGCCGTTGCCAGCCCGCGAGTCTGGCACGCATATTGCTCACAAACACGCGATACAATCTGATGCTCGTCGTTCGATGATCTCGCAAATACAAATTGAGCACATTCTTGATAGGAGCATTTTTAGTGGAGAATTATATAAATGAGACCTGTAAAGCATTTTGAAAAGGGCTTGACCTACGTCGCGAAAGGCGTATTCAATGCCGTTAAGTCCGTAAACCAGTTCAAACCGAATCCGTCGTTCACGCCGAAGTGGTCGGACAAGCCGCTTTTGAAATCGTGGCAGAAGTCGAAGCCGACGCTGGGATTCCCGCGTCAGACCGACAGCCTCTGTCCCAACTGTGTCATTGAGGCGCGCGAGGACATTCTTGCCGGTAAGCAGGACGTCTCGATGCTTATCAATGAAAAGGTCGGAGAGATCAAGGCACAGATCGTCGAGCGCGACGGCCAGGTCTGGATGATCAAGGATTGTCCCGAGCACGGCCATTTTGAGGATATGATGGCGATCGACGCCAAGTTCCTTACGCACATCGAATCGCTATTCCCGGGCCGCGACATCGATGCTCACAACGACGAAAAGCTTCACAATCACGGCTCCTCGTCGGTCAAGTACGGCCGCGGAGCCGTTCTGACGGTCGATCTGACCAATCGCTGCAACATGATGTGCGACCCGTGTTTCATGGATGCCAACCAGGTCGGGTTCGTCCACGAGCTTTCGATGGAAGATGTCCAGGAGATCCTCGACAACGCCATCCAGATCAAGCCGCGTCGCCAGATGTCGGTACAGTATTCGGGTGGTGAGCCGACGCTCAGCCCACACTTTATCGATGCGGTCAAGTACGCCCGCAAGGTCGGTTATAACTCGGTCCAGGCCGCGACCAACGGCATCGAGTTCGCCAAATCAAAAGAATTTTGCCGCGAGGCAGCTGAGGCGGGACTTCGGTTCGTCTATCTGCAGTTCGACGGTATCGGCAACGACGCCAACTCGCACCGCCAGATCGGCAACCTGTTTGACGTCAAGCTCCGTGCGATCAACAACCTGCACGAGGCCGGCGTCGACATCATCCTTGTTACAACGCTCGTGAATGGCGTTAACAACGATCAGGTCGGCACGATCATCCGTTTCGCTCTCGAAAATCCGAAAAAGATCTCGTTCATCGCGTTTCAGCCGGTGTCATTCACGGGCCGCGACGAGCTGATCACCGAGCAGCGTCGTCTGCAGCAGCGTTACACGCTGGCTCACCTTGCCCATGACGTCAAGGGCCAGGTCGGCATCACCGAACCGACGCGTGACTGGTTCCCGCTCAGCTTAATGGGTGCTTTTGCTGATTTCGCGGACGTCGTCCACGGGCCCGAGAGCGATTGGGGACAGGTTAGCTGCGGCTGCCACCCGAATTGCGGCGTCGGCACGGCCGTGATGGTCAACAAAGAGACCAAAGAGATGGCTCCGGTGCCGCAGTTCCTGAACATTCAGGGCCTGGTCACCGATATGCAGCACATCACCGACACCAACCGCGGCAAGTGGTTCTCGAACATCATGATGGGCCTCGCCCTTTTGAAGAACTACAATCCGTACGGTGCACCGCAGAGCCTGACGCTTGGCGGCATCCTCAAGAAGTTCGACAAGTCGTTCGGCCTTTCGGGCAAGGATTACGGTAAGGTCGGCCCGGACCGCACGATGGAGGACATCGAAAAGCGTCGTCAGGACCCCTGGAACTTCCTCTTTATTGCAGGAATGTGGTTCCAGGATCTGTTCAACTACGATTTCCGCCGCACCGAGATGTGCATCATCCCGTACGGCACGCAGGAAGGCGAGATCTCGTTCTGTGCATACAACACCGGTATCGGATGGCGTAACATCATCGAGCACATGCACCAGAATGCGACCGTTGCTCAGTGGTACAAGGAGCAGGGCCGTCACGAAGTCTTCGCCCGCGGCAAGCACGTCGAGCTCGGCGACACGACCCACAACCTCGTGCTGAATGAGATCGACCTCCAACGCCCGAACAAACCGGAAATGGAAGGCCCCAAGACCGCCGCTGAGGAAATGCAGATGATGCGTAAACTCTACCAGGAAATGGTCATGGAAAAAGCCGGCATCAAGGGCGAAAAGCTCGTCCAGATCGGCGGCATCAAACGCGAGAAAAA
>JAIBCA010000014.1:0-12500 GCA_019694345.1 Pyrinomonadaceae bacterium
TGCTGGATATTACCAAGACGATCAGTCGCTCTCTCGACCTGGACGAGGTGCTCAATCTCGTCATGGACACGCTCGGTTCGCTTATACCCTACGACGCTGCCGGTATTTACCTGATCGAGTTCTCGGCCGACGAAAAGGATCCGTATGTTTTCAAGTCAAAGGCGATACGCGGTTATCAGATCAGTTTCAACCTGATCGAGCCGAGGCTTAAGATGGGCGAGGGATTTCTTGGCACCGTTGCTCAATCGGGCAA
The DNA here is from genome assembly GCA_019694345.1 of Pyrinomonadaceae bacterium. Classification (GTDB taxonomy): domain Bacteria; phylum Acidobacteriota; class Blastocatellia; order Pyrinomonadales; family Pyrinomonadaceae; genus OLB17. The sequence goes on from JAIBCA010000014.1 coordinate 254, forward strand.
ACCGATCATCTCTCATGACGTCAGCAGCGACCCTAGGTACTTCCCGGCAAGGGAACTGACCCGTTCCGAGATGCTTGCCCCGATCATCTCGAATGACCGCGTGATCGGTGTCTTTGACCTCGAGAGCGACCGCCTTGATGCCTACGGTGACGACGACCTTGCGTTGCTCCAGTTGTTGACCTCGCAGGTAGCGATAATTATTGAGAAGGTTCGGCTTCACGAACAGGTCGTCGAGAAAAAGCGGATCGAAGCGCAGTTGGAGGTTGCCCGCCAAGTCCAGCTCGAACTGCTGCCCGAGGCCGACCCGGCGATCGATAATTTTGACATCAGTGCTTATATTTTTCCGACTGAGGAGGTCTCAGGCGATTATTACGATTGGGTCAAGGTGTTCGACGACCAGATCGGGATCATCGTGGCCGATGCGGTCGGAAAGGGCATACCGGCGGCCCTGCTGATGTCATTTCTGAGAGCGTCGCTTCGTTCGTGCGTTCAGATAGGCTATGCCCCGCATATCGCCTTTTCAAAGGTCAGCAACCTGCTTCGCGGGTCGATCAAGGACAATCAGTTCATCACCGCAATATACGGAATGCTCGATTCAACCAATCGGACATTCGTGTTCTCAAACGCCGGACACAACCCGCCGCTGCTTATCAAGCCCGACGGCGAGTATCGATTTGTCGAATACGGCGACATGCCGCTCGGAATGTTCGAAGACCTGCATTTCCATCAGCATTTTATTCGATTTGAGGAAAATCAGGTGCTGGTTATTTACACAGACGGTATTACCGAGGCAGTCAACCCGAACGGTGAAGAGTATGGGCAGGACAGATTTGCAAAACGCGTCCTTGACGGGATCCATCTTCCGGCCAGAAAGATGATCGATCACGTTAGGAAGGGCGTTGCGGATTTTACCGAGCGAAAGTTTCTGGACGACGACGGAACGCTGTTTATCGTAAAGGCGCTCTAGAACGAAAAACGGGAGGGTTCAAAAAAATGAATCACCTCCCGCATTCCTTCAGTTGAATTGTGAAATACTGTCCGTCAATGAGCCGTCATCGAACAATGCAGGTTATCACCGCCCGGCACGACCGGGGCCGTATAATCATCGAAGTTTATCTTCTCATTGCTCGTAGAAAACGCGTAAATATCAAAGCCGTAGGCATCAAGAAAATCCGTGATCTCCTGTGACCGATCCATATAGATCGCCTCGGTAAAGCCGAGCTCGCCGCGGATCTGGATAAGGCGCTCGATGACCTCGATCGGTGCAAAACAGTGATTGGGATCTTTGAAAGTAGCCATAAACCCTCGCTTGATAGTTATGCCGTCAATTGACGGACAACGAGTTAGATAACGAATTGCACCTAAAGGTTGTTCAGATAATTATGTTCAGGGTTTTTTTGTCCCGGCTGAGCACGAGACCTTTAATTTCATTGTAATTTCGGCACGTTTCGAATATAGTTAGGTTGACTCTTCCCCAAGGAGAAACAAATGATGAAGATCGCATATCGCGCTTTGTGTGTCGGTGTTTTGACGGTTATGTCGGCGACGATGGGTTTTTCGCAGACCGACCGTGAGCTTGCGGCAGCGGCAGCAGGCGACAAATACGTAATATCCGCAAAAGCAGGAGCCGTTAATTTCGTCGAGGGATCTGTTGGGATCGTACGCAAAGAAGGCAGAAGCGGGCTCTTGCTCAAGAGGGACGAGGTGGCGGTCGGCGACCGCGTTTCGACCGGTGCTGACGGAAAGGCCGAGATACTCCTGAATCCGGGATCCTATATGCGGATCGGCCCAAACACTTCGTTCGAATTCAATACGACATCGCTCGATGATTTGCGCATCCGCCTCGACAGCGGGTCCGCGATCTTTGAGGTGTTTGCCGCGAACGAGTTTCGGGTTACGGTAAATACCCCAAAATCGAAGATCAACCTACTTGAGACGGGCGTCTATCGCATCGACGTCCCGGGCAACAGCGTGGCCAAGATCGAGGTTTGGGAAGGCCGAGCCCAACTTGGGGATTCGACCGCAGGGATCATCAAAAAGGGCCGCGAAGCTACAATTACGAACGGCGTTGCCAGTCAGGCCAAGTTTGACCGTGGTGAGCGTGACGCATTTGAACAGTGGAGCCGGGACCGAGCTAAAGAACTGGCCAGAAACGTCGCAAACCTCAAGAACCGCGGCATGCGTAACGCGTTGATGGCGTCAAAATTGGGCGGACGTTGGGGTCTCTTCAATTCGTTCGGATTGTGGGTGTATGATGCGTCATTCGGATCATTTTGCTTCCTGCCCTTTGGTCGCGGATGGGGCTCGCCGTATGGATGGGGCTTTGGAAATTCGATCTGGTATTACAACATTCCGACGATCTGGGTTCCGCCGGTGGTCGTAAACAACACGCCTGTCGTGACGCCGGTCGTTACGGCCGGAAACAGGCTTCCGGTACCGCCGTTCATCCGACTTGAGCAAATGTCGGGAGGATTCTCGGGCGGCGGCCGCATTATTCAGGATTCGGGCGGCTTTGGTTCGGGATCATCAGTTGACTATTCCGGCTCGCGTGGCGGTGCCAGTTCCGGCCCGACCTATGTTCCGCCCTCGCCTCCGCCGCCTCCGCCGGCCGATACGGGAGCACGTACAAAACCGAATTGATCAAGTTCGATCATGAAAAATGGGAGCCTTTCGGCTCCCATTCTTATTTGACTATCCAGAAGAATATCCCACTCGGATCGACCGGCGGAGAACTTGCTGGGTCTGTTTCGATGAGGATCAAAAGTGATTGGAGTCCGTTGAATATCATATGAAGAACGATGCAAGGCCAAAGGTTCTTTGACCAAACGCGTAGGCCCGTCAGGAGAACGCTCAAAAGGGTCAAGAGGAAGATCGTCGAGTAACTCGGGTAGTATTGCGGAACGTGCACAAGAGCGAAAAGAAGCGTCACGACGAGGAACGCGATCGGGACGCCGGCCGCGCGCTGAACTGCGGAATAAAGCAGACCGCGATAGATGACCTCTTCGACTATCGGTGCGGTGAAGGTCGCCATAAAGACCACCAGATAGACGGTAGCACGCGAACTCCGTAATATCCGGATCAGGTCGTTTTCCTGCTCAGGGACAAAATGGCCAACGACCGCTGCGACCACCATAAAACCAGCCAGGATCCCGGCATAATGCCACCACCTGACGCGTCCCGAATCCCACCCGAGAGTCTCGCGAAACGAATATTTGCGGCCTTTTGTGACCACTAACCACGCGAACAACAACGTCAGGATGTGTGCCGGAATTATCGCCAATACCTGCAGAAAGATAGCGGTTTTGTCGGTCTGAGCAAATTCGACGATCGCTTTATTGTCTGTGATCGGCGGGTCGAGCGTTAACAGGTAAGGCAGCAGGACCATGCCCGGAAGCACGATTATCAGGATCACGCTGATCGCCCACCCGCCAAAAGCCGCGAGCGATCCCCACGGCGGATCGTTCGGTGAAACTGCCGGCGTATCAAACTGCGGGAATTGCTCGGGCATTGTCGGGGTGAGTACTATTTCGTCTGGGTTATTCACGAAAATGAGTGTAGCCAAAAGATGTGTGACTTCCAAGTTCGTAATTTACGGATTGAATCTGCGGACGTTTCGCGGTAATCTATTCTCCCGTGGAGCAACACGGGAACAATCATCACAATCTGATCGTCGTAATCATTCCCGCAAGGTTTGCTTCGACCCGTTTGCCCGGCAAATTGTTACTTGACGTTGCAGGTGTACCCCTTGTAATTCACACCCTGCGGCAAGCCAGCAAGGCTCGGTTGGCAGATCGGGTGATCGTGGCGACCGACGATACCCGCATTCTGACCGCGGTCACGGAGAACGACGGGGAAGCCGTAATGACATCGAGCGAACATCCGACCGGCAGCGATCGCATTGCCGAGGTCGCGCTTGGTTTGCCTGCGAATTCGATAATCGTCAATGTTCAGGGCGATGAACCGCTGATCTCGCCAAACACGATCGATATCGCCGTCCAAGCGATGCTTGATGACCCGGAATGCGATATTGTTACGACATGCGAGGCGATCAGCGATGTGAATGATGTTCTCAGTCCTGACGTTGTTAAGGTGGTGTCTGATCCCAATGGCCGGGCGCTGTACTTTTCGCGATCACCGATACCTTTCCCTCGCGATGCCGCCAAAATGGCGGGTTCGATCGATGCGGCATTGGCGGGCGATCCGGAATTACTGAGGACGTATAAGCGACACACTGGTATCTATGTGTATCGAAGGGAGTACCTGCTGCAACTCTGTAAATTGCCGCAAACTTCGCTTGAACGGTTTGAGATGCTCGAGCAGCTTCGAGCTTTGGAGAATGGAGCCAAGATCCGCGTCGTTGAAACCGGCGAAACATCGATCGGTGTCGACAATGCCGCCGATCTCGAGCGAGTGCGGGGAATGATCGGATCAAATGGGTGATTGGATAGGACTTGCATTGATAGTACTTGTTGCCGTTGGGGCCTTTATCGGGCTGCGAGTCCTTAGCCGGCCGGCAACGCGAACGACCGAAGAGTTTGAACGAAATGCGGCTGAGGGAACAACCGCACTTGGGGCATCGATGAACGCTCTGCAGGAATTGATGAACCCCGAGGCGGCGAAAGCGAGGGAAGTGGTAACACAGTTCAAAGAAGGGCGCTTTCACAAGAAAAAGCGGGAAGGAAAAGCCGGAAGTGCCGAATTTGGCGACGATGAAGGATGAACGGTTAAGCTCGGGGGAGAAATGACAGAAAAAAAGACCAAATACATATTTGTCACCGGCGGTGTAGTTTCAAGCCTTGGTAAAGGCCTCGCGGCCAGTTCGATCGGGTGCCTGCTCGAGGCGCGCGGGATGACCGTGCAGATGATGAAACTCGATCCGTACATCAATGTAGATCCGGGAACGATGTCGCCATTTCAGCACGGCGAGGTCTTCGTCACTGATGATGGTGCCGAAACCGACCTTGATCTCGGGCATTATGAGCGATTTACCCACGCAAAGTTGTCGCAGGCAAATAATTGGACGAGCGGACGTATATATCAGTCTGTTATCAACAAGGAGCGCCGTGGTGAGTACTTGGGAAAGACGATCCAGGTCATTCCGCATATCACCGATGAGATAAAGGCGGCAGTTCGAACGGTCGCGGATCTGCACAAGCCCGATATTTTGATCGTCGAGATCGGAGGGACGGTCGGTGATATCGAGTCGCTACCGTTCATGGAAGCGATCAGGCAGATGGGCAACGAAGAGGGCCGCAATAACGCGATCTTCATACACGTCACTCTCGTGCCTTTCATCGCCGCGGCCGGCGAACTGAAGACGAAACCGACGCAGCACAGTGTGCGAGAACTCCGCGAGATCGGTATTTCGCCCGACATACTGTTGTGCCGTTCGGATCGTCCGCTGCCGTCCGATCTTCGAAAGAAGATCGGTCTTTTCTGCAACGTTCAGGAAAACGCGGTGATCTCCGCACTTGACGTGCCGTCGATATATGAGGTGCCGCTTGCATTCCATGAGCAGGCTCTCGACGAACTTATCGTCAACAACCTTCACCTAAAGGAAATGTTTCCGTCGGTTGACCTTAAACGATGGCGAGAACTCGTCGCGACGATCAAGGATCCGACGGGAGGCAATGTCAAGATCGCGATCGTCGGCAAATATGTCGAATTAGAAGACTCGTACAAATCGCTGCGTGAGGCTCTGACCCACGCGGGCGTCGCCAATAATCTGCGGGTGAACGTGACTTGGATCGAATCCGAGAATCTGATGAAGGACGATTACGAGAACGAACTGCAGGATTTTGATGCGATACTGGTTCCCGGGGGATTTGGAAAGCGCGGGATCGGCGGAATGCTGCGAGCGATAAAGTATGCCCGCAAGTCGGGCACTCCGTATTTTGGGATATGTCTGGGTATGCAGACGGCGTGCATTGAGTTTGCCAGAAATGTCTGTGGGCTTCGGGACGCCGATTCGACCGAGTTCAATGAGGAAACGCCGTTTCCGGTGATCTTCAAACTCCGTGACCTCGTCGACGTCGAGGAACTCGGCGGTACAATGCGACTGGGAGAATGGTTGTGCAGCCTGAAACCAGACACGCTGGCCCGCGAGGTTTATCACGGTGCGTCTGAAATTGGCGAGCGGCACCGACACAGATTTGAGTTCAATCCGGAGTATCGGGAAGCTCTGGAACGTGAAGGGCTTATCTTCAGCGGCGTGTCACCGGACGGCAAGTTTGTCGAAATGGTGGAATTGCCGCGATCGATGCATCCGTTCTTTATCGCATGCCAGTTCCACCCTGAGTACAAATCCAAGCCGCTTGACGCTCACCCGCTGTTCACGTCGTTCGTTGCGGCCGCATGGAACAATAGGATGAAGAGCGAGAATCTCGAACACGATGTGTCCCGCGACGTTGAGGTAGGGTCCCCTGATCGGGCCGAAGTCGAGGCCGGGGAATATTAACGACCTTTGTCGAATAGAATATGCGGCTTTCCATTTCCAGCAAATTGCCGTTGGGGCAGATCGCGGCGGCTCTCGTCACGCTTGTATTATCAAGTTCGGCATTTGCTCATGAATATTGGTTCGAAGCCGGGAGTTTCTTTCTTCGTCCGACTGAGGTTACATCTTTGAGACTGTTTGTCGGTGAGGCCCTAAGACCAGAATCCGAGATCCCGTTTCAGGCTTCGAAAACTAACTCGTTTCAAATGTTTGCTCCGAACGGAACGTTCGATATGAGGACCATGGCCGAGGACGAACGTAAGCCGATCGTTAACTTTTCGGCGGATCAGTCCGGCACGTACGTCCTGGCGATGGAACGAGGATGGTCGTACATTACGCTGGAAGCGGATAAGTTCGAAGAGTACCTTAAAGAGGACGGTTTGGAAGATATCGTCAGCGAACGCGAGCGGCTCGGCGAAACAAAGAAGCCCGGGCGTGAAAGATACAGCCGATATGTAAAAACGATGGTCCAGGTCGGTGGAAATCGTACGGGTAACGCCAAATCGCGTTACGGCGGCCGCTTCGAGATCGTTGCCCTGGACAATCCCTATTCGAAAAAGATCGGTGACACCATTCAGTTTCAAATCTTCTTCGGCGGTGCGACACTCGGCTCGAAGACCGTTTTTGCTGACAACCGCGACGGAGATGTCGTCACGACACGGAAGTTCATTTCGGATAAGGACGGCCGGATCGCGGTCAAACTCGACCGTAAAGGCATTTGGCTGATCCGGCTTGTACATATGCAGCGGTGCTTGAAGGCCTGCGGTGATGCTGATTGGGAGAGCTTTTGGGGAGCATTGTCGTTTGGGGTCAAGTAGTTCAAGCGGGTCAACGACCGGGGGGGCGAATTTTGCAAATGTCTGCCGGAGGGCCTTGATAGTCATTAATATGGAGCAGTTTGAGATCGGAGATGTAGCTTTTGGCGGAGGAGGCCTTTCCTTTATCCTCGGGCCGTGTGTGGTTGAATCTTACGAACACGCCCGGATGATGTCGTCGGCGATCAAGGAGATATGCGACCGTGTCGGCGTGAGGTTTGTTTACAAGTCGTCGTTTGACAAGGCCAATCGGAGTTCGATCGAGAGTTTTCGCGGACAAGGGATGGAATTTGGTCTTGAGATCCTGGCCCGGGTAAAGGATGAGGTAGGTGTTCCGGTCATTACCGACATTCACGAACCGTGGCAGGCGGAACGGGCTGCAAGGGTTGCTGACATGCTGCAGATCCCGGCGTTTTTGTGCCGTCAAACGGACCTCTTGGTTGCCGCTGCCGCAACGGGTAAGGCGGTCAATGTGAAAAAGGGCCAATTTCTCGCTCCCTGGGACGCTCGGAACATCGTCGATAAGCTTAAAGACGCAGGTTGCGGAAAGATATTGTTGACGGAACGCGGAGCAAGCTTCGGGTACAACAACCTAGTTGTCGATCTGAGGTCATTTCCGATCATGCGTTCGTTTGGCGTTCCGGTCGTATTTGACGTTACACACTCGCTACAATTGCCGGGCGGCCTCGGAAAGGCAACGGACGGTCAGGGGCAATACATCGAAGATTTTGCACGTGCGGGCGTGGCGTGCGGCGTTGATGCCGTGTTCATGGAGGTCCACGATGACCCATCCAAAGCCCCAAGCGACGGGCCGAATCAATTGCCGTTGTCGCGCCTCGAACCTTTGCTTGCTAAACTCAAGGCTATTCATGAGATAACCGCAAACTGACTTTCAAATGTTCAAAATACCCATTACTGTCATTTTCCTTTTGACGCTACTGTTGGCGCCGGCCGTCCGCGGCCAGGATGAGACTCGCTCGATACAGACATGGAGGGTGCAGAAATATGAAATTTCGTCAACTCTTCCATCAGACCCGGCTGCAAGGAGCGTTGGTTTTTCGGCGATCCTGTCGTTAAAGAACGTTTCGGGTAAGCCGGCCGGATCGTTGACCCTTCGGATAAGTCCACTGGCTGAAATCTCTGCGATCAGGATCAACGATGCAACCGCGGAATTTGTAAAGAGTGAGGAAAAGGTCGGCTCCGCCGGCAGCCTGCAACGGATCGCGATGCGTTTTCCTGCAGTCAACTCGGACGCGACAATAACGGCAACAGTCGATTACAAATTGAATGTTAAGGAAAACTCAAGCCTTTCGATGATCTCTCCGATCGGCACACAGTTCTTGCCGCTGTCATTTTGGTATCCGACGCCTACGAGTTGGTTCTTTAATCGCGGGGGCGATGCCGCGCCGTTTAGGATCCGGGTCAATGGCTCCGGACAGACAGTAATGACCTCAGGAACCGAATCGAACGGTGCCTTTGACTTAAGGACGAACGGACAGCCGTTTTTCGTCGCCGGATGCTGGGATCTGATCAATTCCGGCGGGGTTGCGGTTTATGGTCCGAAAGGAGCATCGAACGATGCCCAAAAACGGATGGCTGAGCTCGCCGCAATGTTCTCAGAGGCCCGCACCTTCATGGCCGGCACGCTCGGGACGGCACCTGACGTTCCTCTGAAAATAATTTTGGTCAGAAGAGGTGCGGGGTTTTCCGGGGGCGGGACCGTCCTGGTCGATGAATCGGTACTTCGTCGCCCAAAGATCGATTCATTGACAGCGATGGCGGTCGCGGAAGCGGCGGCCAAGATCTGGATCGGCGGTTCAGTGACGACCAGCGGTGAAGGGTTTGCGATATTGCAGGAAGGACTCTCGCGGTACCTCGCGACCCAGTTCGTCGAATCCAAATACGGAAAGGACGTTGCCGACAATGAGCGTTTGAGGCAGCGAACCGCATATGCGGCGGTTGCAAAGCGTGATGGAACAATGCGTTCGGCATCGCCGCTCGACGATTTCTTTTATTCGCAGTCAGCCAATAAGGGCGCCATGGCCTGGCGGCTATTGGCAAGAAAGCTCGGGAACACGGATTTTTCGGCTATCATAAGGGCCAATATGGCCGACGGCGATCTGAATATGGCCGAGCTGCGAATGGCATTTTCGTCGGCGAAGGACCTTGTCGATTATCTGCTCGATCAGCCTACGGAAATGAACCTTCTTGTCGGACTGCCGCAGGTGTCCGGTGACACCTCAAAGGTAGCCTTGCGAAATACCGGTTCCTTGGATGCGACGGTAACGGTGAAGGCGACCGCCGCAAACGGACAGTTCATGGAATCGCCCACGACAATCAAGGCTCAGAGCTTTGGCGAGGTGACGTTCAAATCGCCATCGCCGATCGTACGAGTCGAAGTTGATTCGGAGAAGTTATATCCGCAGTTCGAGTACGCAGACGATGTTGCACCAAAAGAGATATCCGACAGCGATCCGGTTCTGGCAGTAAAGCGGCTTTTTGATAAGCAGGATTTTGCCGGTGTTGAAAAGATCGCAAGGGTGGTTTTGCTAAATTCCCCGCGGACGGACGATGTACGCATCCTGCTCGGGAGGGCATTGCTGGCATTGGGGCGTAATTCGGAGGCGGAACGTGAGTTCAGGGCGATCCTTGACGAAAAGCTCCCGAGCTCGCGCAGCCTTGCATGGGCGAACGTCGGTTTGGGTGAGACGTCCGCGAAGGCCGGTCGAAATGACGAAGCAGTCAAATTTGCTGATGCAGCGATAGCAGCCGATGCGGAGTATGGTGCGAGTCTTGCGGCTAGGAATCTGCGAAACCGAGCAGGAGCGGCAACGAGTATCGACCCGGCGGTAAAATCGTTCTTTTTGGACTTTGACCGAGCTGCAGTTTCGAATCGCAAGGCGGATATCGAATCATTGGTAATGCCCGGCGAAGCATCTAAATTCGCCGGCGGAATTGCGGGCGGGACTGAGCAATGGCAAACGCAGGTACGTCAAATGGATCGGCTCGACGCTAATAATCTCTTGGTCGAAACCACGCTGACGATCAAATTATTAACAAAGGACGTCGAGTCAGGAATTGCGGTCTTTCGATTGACCAAAGTTGGCAACGCATGGAAATTGAGTGGGGTGGACACCTTTGAGGTTAGGTAATAGACATATGAGAAAGAAGGTCCTTATCGCGTTATTGTCGGTGCTATCGATATTGTCGCTCGTTTCATTTGCGACGGCCCAGAAAAAAGCAAAGGCCGGCCGAGTTTGCGGTGACCCAACGGCCGAATGTAAGGGCGGGAGCGATTTTCAACCATTCGATCTTCCTTTCGAGATCGGCAGCAACAACGTAATTTTCGAATCGGAGCGATTCTACGGGATCGTATTGAAGAGTGTAAAGATGAAGGACTGGGGAAATTGCGAAAAGCCCCTGTTCCCGGAGTCAGAACGGCTTGCGATACAAGAGATGTTTCCGCACAACAAGGTGTTTGCTCTGAATTGTTTCGAGACAGGGCTAAATTACTACACCGGCGTCGCCCAGAAGACAGCATTTATTGGTGTTTATGCCGGCCGGACGCTGGCCGAGGCCAATAAGTTTCTCAAAACTGTCCGGGCGACGGGTAAATTTGCGGGCGTCAGTGTGAGGCAGTTGAAGATCGGTGTTAACGGAACATAAACGATGAGGATCGAAGAACGGGCTCGGCGGGTCAAGCTATTGATAATGGACTGTGACGGCGTTCTCACGGACGGCCGTCTGTATTTCACCGCCGACGGTGAAGCGATGAAGGTATTTCACGCCCGCGATGGTCAGGGGATCGCTTCCTGGCACAAGGCCGGATTCAGATCCGGGATCATTTCGGGCCGAGGAGCCGCCGAGATAATCGGGCGCCGTGCCGAGGAACTTGGGATGGCATACGTTCGGACAAGTTCTCGCGACAAGGTCGCAGATCTGACCGAGATCATTGCCGACGCCGGCGTGACGCTTGGTGAAGTTGCATATATTGGCGATGACGTTGGTGACGTCGAAGTATTAAAGATAGTTGGCTTACCGGTTGCGGTCGCGGACGCCGCGATCGAGGCGATCAATGCAGCGGTCTTTGTTACCAGCCTGAACGGCGGGCACGGTGCGGTGCGACAGGTGACCGACCTTCTTTTGGATTCAAAGTCCTGATCAGAATCATTTCAACAGCAAACCGGCCGCGGCGATCTGAGCCAACTGTCCCTCTACAATGTCGGGCAGTGCCGCTAAGAATGCCTCCCGCTCGCCGTCTGGCACGTCAGTAGCGTCAAATATCTCTTCGACGAGTTCGTCACGGCCACGAGTACCATCAAGCAGGGAAATAACGAGACGCAGGACCGGATCGGTCGTTTTCAGGTTCTTTCCTGCGAGGGTGGTCAGGTTCTCAAGCCCTTCGCTGATCTGCCAGCGTGCGAATGCACTCGAGATCGGGAGTTCGCCGGCAGTCTTGGCGAATGCAGGTGAATAGCATCCGAATTTAACAAATCCCCCGAGATATAGTTGGTACAAATAAGCTCGGGTCCTGGACTCATCCTCGGCTGAACGGCCGTTAATTCGTATCTCAGCTTCGGACACCAGGTCCTCAAATGGCAATGCCGCAGGCCAGATCGAGCCCAAGTTCGCCATTATCGACTTGGTCAACGGGTGATTTATCGTGAACGAAGCACCTTTCGAACCTTCAAATCGGACCGTTGATCCGTCAACCAGCGATCCCTCATCAGCATCGGTCGTCACTTGTGCCGATAGGTACATTCCTTCTAGATCGTTGACGCTGTCCGGATAATCGACCGAAAGCCCCGTTCGGCAAACCAATGACGACCTGAAACGACGACAGGTGATAAGGTCGATGTACTGTTCAAATCGGATCACGTCGGTCCGAACGCCTTCCAATAGCGCGCGAGCCTCACGGGAGAGTTTCGAAACGTTCGAT
>JAIBCA010000014.1:17500-30569 GCA_019694345.1 Pyrinomonadaceae bacterium
ACAAGTTGATGACCCCAGATGCCAAGAAAATTCCCGTTCATCTATACATACTCCACTGGCAGTACCGCAAACCGACACAGGTAGGTGGGATGAGAATTCTAAGGTGCTTGTGAGAACCCTCGTTCAGGAACTCGGCAAAATGTAACCGTAACTTCGGGAGAAGGTTAGCCGTGTTCACCAAGAACACGGTCGCAGAGAAATGTTTCAGGCGACTGTTTAACAAAAACACAGGTCTCCGCAAAGTTGTAAAGACAACGTATGGGGGCTGACGCCTGCCCAATGCTGGAAGGTTAAGAGGAGTGGTTAGTCGTAAGGCGAAGCTGCGAATCGAAGCCCCAGTGAATGGCGGCCGTAACTATAACGGTCCTAAGGTAGCGAAATTCCTTGTCGGGTAAGTTCCGACCTGCACGAATGGCGTAACGATCTGAAAGCTGTCTTAACGAGGGACACAGCGAACTTGTAGTACCGGTGAAGATGCCGGTTTCCCGCATCAAGACGGAAAGACCCCGTGCACCTTGACTACAACTTGATAGTGATTTCGGGCAAACGATGCGCAGCATAGGTGGGAGGCTTTGATGTCAGGCTTTTGGGCTTGGCGGAGCCACAGGTGAGATACCACCCTTCGTTTGTTTGGACTCTAACCTCGTTCCGTAATCCGGATCAGGGACATTATCAGGCGGGTAGTTTGACTGGGGCGGTCGCCTCCTAAAGAGTAACGGAGGCGCTCGAAGGTTGGCTCAGGCTGTTTGGAAATCAGCCGCAGAGTGTAAACGCATAAGCCAGCTTAACTGCGAGACATACACGTCGAGCAGGTACGAAAGTAGGAGTTAGTGATCCGGCGGTCGCTTATGGAAGTGCCGTCGCTCAACGGATAAAAGGTACGCCGGGGATAACAGGCTGATCCTGCCCAAGAGTTCACATCGACGGCAGGGTTTGGCACCTCGATGTCGGCTCATCATATCCTGGGGCTGAAGAAGGTCCCAAGGGTTCGGCTGTTCGCCGATTAAAATGGTACGTGAGCTGGGTTCAGAACGTCGCGAGACAGTTCGGTCCCTATCTGGTGTGGGCGCAGCAAAATTGAAGGAATCTGACCTTAGTACGAGAGGACCGGGTTGGGTTGACCTCTAGTGTACGTGTTATCACGCCAGTGGTATCGCACGGTAGCTATGTCGAGCATGGATAAACGCTGAATGCATCTAAGCGTGAAGCCAGACCTAAGATTAATTTTGCCAGTGAGACTCGTGGAAGACCACCACGTAATAGGCTGGAGATGTAAGTGCAGTAATGTATTAAGTTGACCAGTACTAATTGTCCCAAGGCTTGACCATAAAATTTGTTGACTAGCAAAATTTTATTCAAGCAGCTTGTGGAATGACACAATGTATTCAGTTATCAGATATCAAGTTTTTTGAAAATCTGCTTGGAGTACCTGCTGCCGCAGGCCGCCTAAAGGCGGGACTCCAAACGACCAGTTTTCCGGTGATATTGTCGGTAGGGTCACACCCGTTCCCATCCCGAACACGGAAGTTAAGCCTACTGGAGCCGATGATACTGCATCTTTCAGGTGTGGGAAAGTAGGAAGTCGCCGGATCTAATTTGAAGAAAGCCCGCTCATTGTGAGTGGGCTTTTTTTCATTTGTGGGCGTTGGTTTATTTCTTCCTTCATTCGCAGACAAGGCGTTATACTTATCATTGGCTGCGTCCGGCTATGAACCTTGAGCGTTTTTTCAGTTTGATCTCCTATTCGGTCGTCTTGTGCGGCTTTCTGTCGCTGTGGGTTTCGGGGACGTTCGGAATTGTCAGCACTGCCTTGTTCCTTATTGTTGTTGCCGCTGCATGGTTGATCGAGAACTCGAAATGGCAGATCTCTGAGAGGGTCGGAACGGTATTGATCGTTCTCGCAATGCCGGCATTTTATCTGGGCTGGCGATTTGGGATATTTGCGTTTTCAGGGTCGGAAACGGCGATCGCCGGCATTCTTGCCCGCATGATCCTGTCTTTAACGGCTATAAAGCTATTGCAACGAAAGGGCGGCAGGGATTGGATATTTCTTTATCTGATGGCCTTTTTTGAGGTGCTCCTGGCGGCCGGGCTGAGTATCAGTGCGGTGTACCTCGCCTCGTTCGTTCTCTTCCTCTTGGTGACCGTCTGCGCGATCATCGCTTTCGAGATCCGAAAGACATCAAATGCCGTGCAGGGAACTAAGGAAGGTGTCGCGAGCGATGTCATCTCGAAGCCGGGATCGATCTCGGTCAATAAATTGCCCGCGACCGCGATCACGCTTATCGTATTTACTATTGTCTTGGCACTGCCGTTGTTCTTTGTTCTGCCGCGGGTTGGAAGTGCGGGTCTGGGTGGCGGCCAATCCAGTATTGCGACCAACTCGGGCTTTTCTGACGTCGTAAAGCTCGGAGGAATCGGCAAGATACAACAGAGTGACGCCGTGGTGATGCGGGTGCGTTCGGACGGGCAAGTCCGATCGCCGGCGGGTGGAATGTACTTACGGGGCGTGGCTCTCGACACGTTTAGCAATAGTTCCTGGAGCAAGTCCAGGCGATTTACTTCCGAGCCGTATGTAAGAGGCGACCGTGATGTCATTCAATTCGATTATGCGACCGGACGCGACACGCTAACGGCGCAGACGATCTATCTCGAGCCGCTCGATTCGCCGGTTCTTTTCGGAATGCCGCGGATCGTCGCGGTTCAGGGTAATTTCCCGTTGCTCAATCGCGATGGATACGGGTCGATCTCATTTCAACGCAGCGAGGACCGCGTCAGCTACAGGGTCTTTTCAGATGTGAGCATCCCTTCCGGCGACCTTCTTAGAACTGATAACGGGGCATATCGGCCGGAAGATTCTAATTACCTCCAACTGCCCGCGGATCTTGACGGGCGGATCTCAAGCCTGGCCGCCTCGGTTACGGCCGGCAAGGTGAGCCGATATGACAAGGCCGTTGCGATCGAGAGCTACCTTCAGACTTCGTTCGGATATACGCTGGAACAAAAGGCCGGAGGCGATCAGCCGCTGTCAGATTTTCTTTTCAATGTGAAAGAAGGGCATTGCGAATATTTTGCAACGGCGATGGCCGTGATGCTCAGGACTCAGGGGATCGCCAGCCGTGTTGTCAATGGATTCAGCGGCGGCGAGTACAACGATGCGGCTAACGTGACGATAGTCAGGCAGCGAAATGCTCACGCTTGGGTAGAAGCGTATTTTCCCAAAGAAGCTGCTTGGATCACTTTTGATCCTACGCCGTTCGCAGGACAGCAGCAAGCGGGAAGTTTGACCGGCATAATGGGCGGGATGAGCAAATATTTCGAAGCGCTCGAGATGTTTTGGATTCAGTATTTTGTCGCCTACGATAACCAGGAGCAGGCCTCGATCGCACGATCGGTCCGGCGAGGATTTTCCGATTATCAATCGACAATTGCGGACAGTTTTACGCATTTCCAGCAAATGATCGCCGATTGGTGGGCCGAAGTTCGCGGGGATCACGGGGCAACGTCAAGCATCGCAGCGATCGGTTCGGCGTTCGCTTATGTATTTGGAACGGCCGTAATGCTGGCGATCTTCGTCTGGCTGAGTCGACGGGTCATCCGCCTCAAACTCTGGGCACGGCTTCGCAGACGTCTGTCGAACCAACAAGAAAGATCAATCGTCGATTTTTATGAAAAAATGCTGGAGATACTCGCGGCCCAAGGACAAATTCGCCTCCCATGCCAAACGCCCTTGGAGTTCGCTAAAGCTACCGGTTCAAATGAAGTAAAGATCATTACCGAGGAGTACCACAAGGTGAGGTATGGAAGCGGCGATTTGAAAAAAGCTCAGTCAGCCAAGATCGAGGAACTTCTCATCCACCTTGCGGCAAGATCGTAGTTCCATCATGTGATCCACTTTTTAGATATGCCAGCCGTCATAATGCTGGTGCAGCTCAACAGATCGAGGACCGATAGGCCGAGGTTGGACTAGATTTTCACGGATAACGCCTATCAAGGTCACGGGGCTCCCGTGGGCAGTAACGAATCGGCCGATCACGGTTGAGCAGGTTCGGCAATGAGTTCGATCCCTGTGATACTATCGAATACATTTAGCACGATCGGGCGAATGAGAAACTCTTTCGTCAACGCCGAGAGTAAATAAGTTGAGCCCGTCGGAATGTCAGCGAAACTAAAGTACCCAAATGCGTTTGTCCTTGTTATCGTTCTAAATTCGAGATCGTTACTAATTTCCACAACGGCATTCCGAACGGGACGTCCCGATGTATCAACAATTCTTCCGTCAACTGTAGCTCCGGCGGCTGTTGGCGAAATGAGGGTGACCGATCCGTTTGTCGCAACGCTTGCCGGGGTGCCCTCGTTGAACATAAAGTCCTGCCACGTCAAAGGTGAGCTTTCGCCGGCGGCCCCAACAGCGGTGAACTGAAAATTGAAAAGTGTGCCTGAGCCCGAGATAGGTATAGTGCCAAAAAGGACAACTTTGAGTAATCCCGGCGATGGAGAATTGTATGTCACGACCAGTCCATTCCCGAGAGTCCCTACAGTGCTAATGGGTACTACTTGCGGAGTAATTATTGCCGGGTTGAAAAGCAGATCAAATTGCCAGGAGATTATCCCCTCGCCCGTGGTATCGGTGACCGCAACCGGAATCAAAAAGCTTGACCCGACAAGTCGGTTTACATCAGGGGCCGTAACATTGACGACGGCCGGATCGGCCAAACGTTGCCCACCCAGGTTCGGATGTCGGCCCTGCAACCCCGAGGGGGCCGAGCTGGGCCAGTCAGTAGCGAAACTGTTCTTTGCGATGATCGGCGATATGATCAAGAGAAGTGCCGCAATCACCGACACGAGATTTGAGTGTAAATTCTTATTTGACATTGTAATATTCAATTGCCCTCCGCGACCAATTCAATGCCCGTAACACTATCATTCACACTGATCACCCTCGGTAACACAGTGAATTGTTTTGATTCGGCCGAAATGACATATGCAGCACCGGCAGGAATATCTCCAAAGCCAAAATAGCCAAATGGATTGGTACGAGCGAAACGCTGAAACGCGAGATCGCCGTCGAGCCTAACGAGGGCATTTCTGACCGGCCGGCCGGATGGATCAATAATGCGTCCATCGATCGTGACACCCGAGGCGGTTGGTCCGGCTATCAGGCGTACCGAGCCATTAGTAACGATGTTCGATGGATTACCCTCGTTAAACATGAAGTTTTGCCATGTCAACGGGGAAGTTTGCCCGTTCGCTCCGACAGCGGTGAACCTGAAATTGAAGAGCGTGCCTGACCCGGAAATAGGGGTGGAGCCAAAAAGTACGACCTTGAGAAGGCCGGGTGTCAAAGAATTGACTGTGACAGCAAATCCGCTGCTCAGTGTTCCGGCCGTATCTATCGGCGAGACCTGCGGGGTGATGATCGCAGGGTTGTAAAAGAGGTCAAATTGCCAAGAAATGATACCTGCCCCAGTCGTGTCCGAAACTGTCACCGGAACTGAAAAGCTGGACCCGATCATTTTGTTCACGGCTGGAGCTGTGACATTGATCGTGACATTCGGAGCCTCACTTCTTGACGCCATCGGCGCGAGGGTTGCAAATGAAGTCGGTGGCACCCAGTTTCCTGAGACCTCGCCCATCAGGATCGCCGAGTAGTTTTCACCCGTCTGATCCGGGGCCATCTCGACATAACTTCGGCTCGGCGGAACAAATTTCCAGGTTCCGGTGCTTCCGAGATTTGGTATCAAGACTACCCATTGAGCGATAAGCGCCGCATCAAATCCGGTGACAATATTGTTACCGCTGACATCCGCGGCCAGCAGCTGTACTGAGTTCAGCGATATCAGTGAAACGACATGCTGAGCGATCAATGCAGAATCGAAGCCTGTGATCGCGTACACGTCTGAGGACTTGGCCGGTGTAACAACGTATGAGCCGGGTCCAAATCCGCCGAAACTATATGCTCCTGTTAGAAATGCCGAGTTGGTAGCGGCATTAACTGAGCCGACTGCATTTAGTACAGTATTTGGAACGGGCTTAAATGCTATTGAATTTGCGTATGAGACTATTCCGCTTACGGTTCCGGAGACTATCGTTACATCACCGTTATTAGTGATCGAGCACGGTGTACCTTCATTGAATGTGAAACTCGTTAACGAAAGCGGGCTGGACGAGCCGATCGGCCCGACAGCGTTATAATTGATGTTTATCAACGCCCCTGAGCCAACGAGAGGATCAGGTCCATACGCCGAAATGATCAGGGTACCCGGGGTCAGATCATTGACCGTAATTATCATCGAACTGCTTATCGTGCCTGCATTTGTGACGGAGATCTCACTTATTATTGACGGGTCGTAATTCACAATCGCGTCAAATGAAATGGCATTCCGACCGGTCAGAAGCGTTGTATTGATCGGGATCGTGATGCTAGCGTTCTTGACCGCAGTCTGACCGGTCTGGAAAGAAACACCGATACAGTCGACGATCGTGACACTCCCGTTCGCCGTGGCGGAGCATGGATCGCCCTCATTGTAGGTGAAGGAGTTTATCGTCAGCGGGCTGCTTGAACCGATCGGACCGATCGCATTGAAATTCAGCTTTATCAAAGTTCCAACTCCGGCGATCGGATTCGGGGTGTAAGCCGATATCAAAATTGTTCCGGGTGTCAGGCTATTGACCGTAACGTTCATCGAACTGCTGATCGTACCAGTTGTGACGACTGAGACACTTGATATTACGGATGGATCATATGAAATGCTCGCATCAAAGGAAATTACATCAAGGCCGGAAATATCAGAAGTATTTATCGGAACCGTTACGACCGTATTCTGAACAGCAGAAAGAGCCGGGATCGAGACCGTGGGGCACGGTGGTGACGACGTGCCCGAAAACGTCGGAGTCAATTGGGTCGGTTCAAAGTAGATGAATGCGAAAATGTTTGAGGTAGTAGATAGAAACAGAAAAAGGGCGATCAGAACGGCTGCTCTCCGCGGCAAAAGATCATTTTCGGTGGATGGCACCTTTCGGTCGCGGTATCGCGATCCGGGCGAGGAATTACTCGGCTGAACTGATGACATCAAACCTCCTTGAAATTGCCAAAAGGCGGGCGGGGCCGAATGGCCCCGCCCGTAATGAAATGCCGAGAGTTACTGCTCAGCTATCAGGTCAAGGTCGACAGCATCGCCGGTGACGCTGACCGTCTGCGGGGCAAACGTGTAGCGTTTAGCGGAAACACTGACTGTGTAAGTCTGTCCGATGGTTAATTCGGCAAACCTGAAGTTGCCAAGACTCGAGGTTCTGGCAGTTCTGGTTTGGCCATTTGTGTCAACCAGCGTCACGGTGGCTCCGCCGACAGGCTGTCCTGCCGCACTTAGCACCCGACCCGCGATCGCCGCATCGTTCGAAGCAGCACTCACGACCAAACGGCCGTCCATCACCTCGAAATCAATTCCACCTTCGTTGATACCGAAAGTTTCCCAAGTGAGGGCACTTTCCGAACCGACGTCACCGATGACATTGAATTTGAGATTCATCAGTCGACCGCTGCCCGCGAGCGGATTCGGGCCGAATACAACGACCTTGATCAAACCCGGTTCGATCGGATTGACAGTAGCCAAATAGCCCTCACTGATCGAGTCCGAGAGATCGACAGTATTCGCCGACGGTTCGAGAACGTCAGGGTCATAACGCAGATCGAACTGATAAGAGTTGATCCCTCGTCCTGTCGTATCGCGGATCGTGATCGGTACAACCACCTCGGTGTTTGCCGAAGCAATGAGCTCTGGAGCCGAGATGCGCAGCGGCTTCTTACCTTCGAAACCTGCCGGGCGACCACCTAACTGGTTGGTCGGCAGATTCCAGTTTCCGGTGACATCACCCATCAAATATGCGGTGTAGCTTTCGCCGGAAATGTCCGCATATACAGTAGACGGGCCATAGGTTGACAGATCCGTCAGTGGCGAGACGCCTGTTCTCTTGATTACCCATGTACCAGAAGATCCGGCACCCGGAAGGGCAACCGCAAAGCGAGCGATCAATGCAGCGTCGAATGAGGTAACAGTTCCGTTACCGCTGACATCCGCGACGAACAGCTTTCTTGCATCCGTGAGCGGTACTAAATTGACCACGTGCTGCGAGATTGCCGCCGCGTCGAAGCCGCCGACTGCACCATTTTCCTGTCCGACCTTGGAAGCGGAACGGGTATACGAACCGGCACCGAAGCCGCTCAACGAATAAGCTCCGAATCCATCCGTTAATGCCGATACTGGTGGAGTTCCCGCTCCATTGACGGTTACGTTCGGAACAGGCCTTGCCAACGGGGAACCGCCATGTTCACTATAAAGTACGCTTCCCGTGATAGTGCCGCCGGTGATGGTCACCGAACCAGGCGTTGTCGAGATGCATGCCGTTCCTTCATTAAACATGAAGGATCCAAACGAGACAGGAGTGGACGATCCAGGCAATCCGACCTTATTGAAGGTGACAACGGCCAGCGTCCCGGCCCCGACAAAGTCGTTTGCGCCGTAGATCGAGACATTCAACACGCCGGGTGTCGAGGAGTTGATGTCCATAGTACGACCGGCGGTTACCGTGCCGAGGCTGATCGAATTAAAGGTTACTACGGCCGGATTGAACGTAACTACGAACTGCGTCGACTTCAAGCCGTTTCCGGTGGTGCTGTCGGTGCTAATGTCGACATCTACCGTTGACGGGCTCACCAACTCGACTTCGTTCTCGATGCTGACTGAATTGCAGGGTGCAACCACTGTCAGAACAACGTCATTGCCGGTGCCGCCAATGTAAGAGATCTTAAACGCAGTTGTCAGCACGTAAAACACCGTCCCTTCCGGCAATCCAAAGAACGTACCTGACACAGCATCGCCGCCATCATTATTGATGATCGTGAATGAATTCCCGGCGACTGGTGTAAAGCCGAGTGTCGGGTTAAGTGATGCCGTCGGGTTAATGGTGACCGTTCCGCTTACATTCAGCTGGTCATATTGAGTTCCAACGCTGAGACCGTTGAGTTCCATATTGGTCGTCGATCCTGCTCCGAGCGTTAGGTTCCCGGAATTGATAATTCCTGGGCTGTTCCCCGGGCTGATCGATGCCCCGACTGCGGTAGTTGATAGAGAACCACTCACCGTGAACGATCCTTTTATGTTCACAGCCTTGTTGACGGTGACGTTGCCAGAATATGTTCCTGCAGCTATCACGATCGAACCTCCCGCCGAGGTCAGGCTGATGGCCTCATCTATCCTGCTAGTGCTGCCAACCTGTGCGCCATCAGTAGTAACCGATATGTTCGTATAGTCACCCTGAAATCCGTTGGCAAGAGACGTATCCAAGCCACTGTTAAGGTACGGTGAATAGTCCACCCGCGCCGACTCGACGCCGGCGATAGTCGGATGAGATACGGGGGCAACTGCGCCGCCACCGAATGCAATAGGGATTTGGCCGGTGTATCCCGGTTCGCCAGACGGCAAAACAGTTCGAGTTATCGAGGCTCCCAGGTAGTTGCCGGACATGTTGAGACTGGCCCCTGCGGCCGGTTCACGGAATTCTATCTCGCTGTACCAGTTGCCGGTTATGTTGTTATTCCGCACGGTCATGCCAGTAGGCCCGGGGCCGCCTTCGCTTCGATACAAGATGCCCATCGTCCAGTTATTGGTGATCGAATTTTCTTCGATCAGATCATCGCTATGATCGACGAGGTGAATACCAGTTCGGTTGAAGTCGATGATATTCCGTCTAATGGTGTTCCCGTTTGAAGATTGCCCAACATAGACGCCATTGCGATTTCCGGTAATCTTGCAATTCTGCAATGTCATTCCGTAGCCAGGCGAGCTCATGTTAACGCCTTGGTTCTTAAGATTCGAGGTCCAAGATGCAACGTTGTTGCCTGATCGTGTGATCGTGAAGCCTTCAACGAGGACGCCATTCGCATTCATCAGAAGCGTATTAGCACCACCTGAAATATGCGAGCCGATGATATAGCTAATATCAATTCCGGCACCCTTGAGTGAGACATTTGCTTTATTCAAGTTAACGTCACCGCCGTAGTTGCCGGCTGCGACATTTACCGTTCCACCAATCGCCACTCCGTCTATACCGCCTTGGATCGTGTCAAAAGCGTCATAGCCGTAGTTTGTCGCCGGACCCGCACCGTCAGGGTCAGCGCCTGCCGCGGTTCCAGCCCATGTCGTATTCACATAGGTGACTGGTGGCAACGGATCGAAATTAAAGTATTTTAGACTCGCGCCAGCACCAAACTTGATCGCATCAATGTTCTCGGTGTAACCGTCGGCGTAAGGTTCGCCAACCCGAATACCGAAAAACGAGTCAGTGACCCTAATACGAACTCCGGGATAGGAAGCCAAAATGTCGCTCCATGATCTGAGCGTCGTACCGGGTGTTGCCGTTCCTGGCCAGGTGGCGCCGGAGTAAAACCACATTGCTGCTCCGCCATTGATCGCATCCCACTCTTGCCATTGGTCTTGGATAACGGTTCCGTTTTGACTCGGCACAAAGCCTATGCGGCGCTGCCAAGTGTCCGAACCGTTGAAATCAACATTGAAATGCAGGTAGCCGGAACGAGACGCACTTCCGCCATTTCCGGCCGACGGATTGTATGTACTGAATTTCAATGTATTAATAGTTGAAAGGACAGTTCCGCTGAATTGATAAGTTGCGAGATTTCGTCTCTGGGACCCAGTGACGCTGATCTGAGCGCTTCCGTTGCCAAGCGGTGGGGTGCCTGGGCCAATTACCAACGAACCTAATGTGTTGTTGATCGTGTCGCTTTCGTCATTGTAAATCAACCAAGCCGAAGGATTAACAAACGGATCGGAATAACCGGCGTTTATGATCGTGGGACCGACGGACGAAGCAGTTATCTTGAAGGGGATCGTACCATATCCCAACCATCCCGTGTCCTCGCGAAAAATCCCAACTCCGCCAGCTCCCCCGTCGGTGTACCAAGCGGCCGTCGATGTGTTCCAAAACGTGCGGTCGGCATTGGCATCGGATCCGACCGACGCAGGTGAACCGATCGCTGCGACATTAAGAGAGTTGAAGGGGCCAGGCGAGCCGACGGGTGGTGTTCCATAAGTTTGCGTGTTGTATGAAATCCCAATGATGATATCATTTGGCAAAACTGATCCAAGGCTGCTCATATCGAAGGATAAGTTAAATGCATACCCGTTATAACAAGAGCCATCGCCAGCACGCCAAGCCGTTCCGCCCGGACATGTAGGGTCGGCAGCCGGACGCCATGGTACCGACTTTGATTGTGTTACCGTTGCGATAAGCGAACCCTTGGTGTTCAGTGGCGAACCAGCGACAACGTTGTAAATATTGATCGTGAAGTTGTGATTCCAGTCGGTCGGCGTTCCGTAGAGTGGCCAATCAGATTTTGGAGCCCATGTGACCATCGTGACGTCTACACTTCCCAGCACTCGGTCAGTTCCGGCAAGATGAACGTAATCTCCGAACTCGGTCGTTTGTTGGGCTTGAAACGGCTGGCTCGGATAGCTCGGTGCTAGTGTCGCCGGAACGGCATTGTAAACTGTTGTCTGAGCCATCAGTGTCGTTGCCCCGAAGGCGATCGTGATGGCAAAAATGACGAAGATCATTCGTCCGATATGCCCCAGTATTGGGTTCTCCTGTCTACGCGACCGTGCGGCCAGCGTGGATTTGTCGATATGGGTTGTCATCATTCCACTTCTCCTCCTTTGAACTTGAAATCCGGATCGAACGTCGTCGGGCCATAAGAAACGCTATGCCGGCACGATAGACGGTCGAAGCAAGAAATAGAAAATTCTGGGTTAACTCGTTCGACGGAATCGAGCTATGCCGGGTGAACGGCCAAGTGCCCAAAAGTTCTAAGTTTTAAGTCACCTCAATAGTGTTCTGAGCCGGCATCCGCATTAGTCTGCCGGTGATCGAGGGAATTGTTGCAAACTCGATGTTCATCGAAAGTTGTTTTGTCCGACGGCTTCGGGCTCGTAAACCGCCGCACCAATTTCCACCGTTTCAGTTCACGATCAAATATCGTTGAGCACCAGCGTCACTTTGCCCCGATCCCAAGTCATATGACTGCCGGGATCGAAATAAATTCGGGACGTTGGGTCCTAGAAACTCCGGGAGAGCCGCCGTTTACGTGTGAACGTGCTCTGGTAAGGGACGACGGCTCGCCCAGGGTTTCTAAGGTCTTGAGGTTGAGTCGGGATTCTGAATGACCTACAATGCGGAGTGTACGGCAGCACTGTTTGGGTCTTTCAGATCCCGACATTGTTCCTGCAGCCGGTCGATAATTCGCGTTATCGACCGGCTTTTCAGTAACAATTCACCTCGATCAATTCGTCCAGGTTATGACACCCATCGATCGGTTCGACAATCGCTTTTGATCGGCGGTACGTGTCATAAAAAACTGTGACGCTATTCGCGCATCCAATTTTGGTACTTCTACTTTCTATATGTCGATTTTCGACTTTTCATTACGTCGAACTTGAAAAAAAACTTCAAAAGGTGTCAGAGCCAATTCGATAAGTGCTTGGTCGACGAAAAATGTCACCCGAAGCTTTTCCTGTGATCGCCGCCCTTCCCTTTATTGTTGATTGTGAATGTCACACTGTGGGCGGCTGTAACGGATGAATTGTATGTTGACTCCACTGATGGTAGGCGAGCACGTCCGGGCTGTCGTCACCCGTTTGGGTGACATAGACTTTTTTTTAGTCAGCTCGAAATTCGCTTAGGATCAAAAGTCCGGAATCGGCTCGAATGAATCAGGAGCATATTAAAGCGGCCCGGACGACTTAACATCGTTCGAGCCGCTTATTGCAGATCCGAGCACTTGAGGGCCGTGTGTTTACCCACACTTGACCCGTATGCCGTTATTGCTCCCCGCCGTTCAAGTCTGTAAATCTATGATATGTGAGACGATCTTTTGCGATGCCAACGGGCCGAGCGGCCCGGACCGAGTTCAGTTGCCGACTTTCTGCAGCAACGTCACACCTACTATCTTCTGATCTCACCGATCAAATGTCGTCACCCGTTTGGGTGAGAAACCAAT
>JAIBCA010000077.1 GCA_019694345.1 Pyrinomonadaceae bacterium
ACAGGGACAGAACTTCAAAAGTCCTGTCCCTGCAATGACTTTCAGACGAGAGATCAGAAGAATGATTTTAGATGAGAGGTTACATAGTCCTCGATCGCCTTCACCGATTTTAGCTCGTTCAACTTCGAATTGGCGTCGGCATCTGTCGTAAACGTCTTTCCGCTGTTAACATAAACGGCATTCGACGGATATGAGTCCTTTGCCGCGAGGCAGCTTCCGGCCATGATGATATCCGTCTTGCCATCGCCGTTCAGATCCTTGAAAGAAACCGCTTCGACCCAGCACGCAGCCTGTCCGTCGAACCCGTCAGGCAGATCAAGGACGCTCTTGCCGTCCTTAAAGATATGAAATGTGGAACCTCGCGGAACGTCCTTCTCATCAAGCATTTCGTCCTTGCTGCCAAACGTTGCAAAGCACCCGCCGGCGAATGGCTCAAAATCGATCGGAAATGACTGCTTAGCGATAAAGTTCTTGCCGGCAAGTTTTAGGTCCTTGCAGCTATCGTTTTTCGGCTTTGCAGCAGATTCGGAGTTAGCGGCCGGCGTATTTGCCGGCTTTGACGCGGCTGAATTTCCCGCTGAATTTCCCCCTGACGCAGTCGCCGCGCTCGAGGTATTGCCGGGATCCGCTTTGGAACATCCCTGGATCACGAGTGTCAGCGACAAAAGAAGTGTTATGTAAGTGATTTTCATAGCCAAATATTATTTCTAAAAAATTGCGCTAAAAAAGATTACACCACCGGAAGGCCAACGTTAAACGCAAAAAGTCAAAAAAGGGACAGGCTTGAAGCCTGTCCCGATCACATTGCCGGAGCTGTGTCATTCTACCCTAACAAAGTCGGTTCCCGTTCTGCCGAATGTTTCGGGATGATACATCTCCTCGGCTTTCGCCGGCGGAACCACGAATTGTCCCGGAGTTGTCGCACGGGCAACGTAGTTATAATTGTAAACGCCCTCCCACAACAGCGACGTAAATGCCTCGGCACGTTCGTCACGGAAATTCTGGTGCTCGAACCAATACTGTCGATACCACCAGTAACCGCGGCCGAATGACCTGCTGCCGAACTCCATCACGGACGTATTGCCGCCCGGATCGCCCGGAATCGATTCCGTCACCGCCAGGCCCGGATTCAGGATCTCGAGCCCCGCCGGCAGATTATCAACCAAGGCAACGTGATAACGGCGGGCCTGTGCGACCATCGTCAGGCGGACGCGGACGCGTGCCCCGGCCTTGATGGTCCAACTGCCGTCAGCATTTTGCCTGACATCATCTTTATCATCTACCGCCTCATATTTGCGCAGAACCGTGAAACCGTAATCCGCCGGATCGAGTTTCAGGTTCTTGGGAGCGTACTTCATACCGATCCGGTAATAGAGCCGGCCGGCACCCTGCTTGTCAACGATGAGATTCGACATTCCGCCCTGATCGGTCAGATAAGACATCGGAATGTTCAATTGATTTGAGTCAACCGACCGCCCCTTGAATGCCTCTTCGCCGGCATAGGTGTTCCCGAGCCAGATACGAGTCACGAAATCAGGCGTCACCTTCTCAAATGCGTTGAAGTACTTATCCAACGCGAGAAGAATGAAGACGTTTTCCTGCGTATTCGACCACGCACCCTTGGTCCGGTGATCGAGCAGGCCGCGAACCAATTTCGGAATCAGGTCGTTCTTCGGGTCGGCTTTGATCATTGCTTCAAGCAGGACGCCGTCAGCACGCCTGTTCGAGTACATGATCAGCCATGCCCCGTCGCCGTAATTAGTCACGAAATTCGCCGTGGACGCGGTCTCCGTCGTTCGGTTCATAAGGTGTCGAATGATGGCCTGCACCTCGACCGTGGAGTTCGGGTCATCGGCGAGTACCGAAAGGACCCATCCAAGAGCCTCGAATGGCAATTTCTCGATGGTTGCTTCGGACAAGAGCTTCTTCGTTTTTGCCACGTCCTTGTCACCGAGCATATCCCGAATGTAAAGAGCGTACGCCGAAATTGTCCAGCGAACTTCGGGTGAGCTCTTGTACCAGTCGTCATAGTGCTTTTCGACGTCCTTCAGATACGGCTTGACCTTTGTGATCATCTCATCCGGCACCTTGTAGCCTTTCGACTTGGCAAGGGCAAGAGCGTGAGCCACGTGAACGGTCAAGAATGGATACTCATATCGCTCTTTATCGCGCTTCCAAAGGCCAAAACTGCCATCATTTCGCTGCCGCGACTGCAGTATCTCGATGTCGCGTGCGTAATAGCTCTCGAGTTGTTTGGCCGTCGGCATATCCTTGGCCTTGAATGCACCCAGGACATCGCGCATCGCGGCGATCGAGATCATTCGCGACGAGATCTGTTCAGAGCAGGCGTATGGATAATTGGTCAGATACAAGAATGCATCGGTCAGTTCCTGTAGTTGCGTGGACGAGGTCGTCACTTCCAGCCCTCCGAATTGCGGATAAACGTCTCCCGGCGTTTGAACGGGTTGAATGACGGCTCCGTTCTGGTCGGTCGTACCGTAGGTCGCAAAGGCCTCGGTCGTCGCGGGCGTCCACACCGGCAGCGAAATTTCCGCAGCGTCGTTGAACTTGCCGGACGTGACGGCTATCTGAAATCTGGCCGTTCCGGCCTTCATCGCCGAGACCGGGAATCGCACTTCTACGCGGTCATTGGCCTTAACAACCACTCGCTTGCCATTACCACCTGTCAGATCGGCATTTGTTGCCCGGACGGCGACGGCGACGGCCATATCCTTGTCGGTCTGATTCTGGACGACAACGGGCAACTCGATCTTGTCGCCGAAATTCATGAACCTCGGCGCCGACGGCCGGACCATCAGCGGCTGCTTGGCTGTGATGGTCGATTCGGTCTTGCCAAATCGTTTACCGGTATCAACAGTTACGGCTGTGACCCGATAACGTGTAAGGTTGTCGGGCAATTTTACATTCACAATCGCTCGCCCGCTGCCGTCGGTCCTGACCGTTGGTGAAAACAGGGCGAGTGCATTGAAGTTTTGCCGAAGGTTGATCGGCGTGTCAGGTTGCTGCGCACTGCCGTCATCGCGTTCTCCCGCGACCATCGCATCGGCCATCACCTCTTCCTTGCTGCCCTTCATTTTCGCGGCCGGCGCAGGTCTCGCAACTCCACCGACGGCTCGGTTTTCGGACAACACGCCTGAACTTACTGGCGATGGCGGGGGAGGCGGAGCCTGCGCCCGGACATCTTCCGGATTGCCCAGGAGAACGTCTTTTCGAAGGTGATAATCGGTCACGCCGTCTCCGCGGGTCGTATAGAATGTACCCATCGGATCACCGATCGCATAACGCGTAAGTGCAAGTACACTCTCATCCACCACTACGATCGCGACCTCACTGTTCGCGACCGGTTCACCGCGATAGTCGGTCACCGCAACATTCACTTTGGTCTCGCCGCCGGGGGCCAGGGTCTTGTCGATCGGTTCAGCCGAAACGGTCAATCGCCGCGATTCAGTTGAGATCGACAGATTCATCGTGCCGCTGGCAAACGCGGGCCGTTTAGCGAGTTTCGCATCGATCTCACCCTTATCGTTCGTTCGGGCAGCCGCTCCGACCAGATCTATCTGAGCCGTGATGTTGGGCAGATATTTTTCGTCAAGGGGGATCTTCAACGTCGTTGAGGAATCCTTCATAGTAAAGCGTTCCGTTTTGACGATACCGTCGCGCCTCAGCGTGAGGACGCCCTCGGCGGGAGTGAACGGCGAGATCACCAACAGTTCGGCGACATCGCCCGGAGCAAAATCCTTCTTACTCGGAATGATCTGAACTTCCTCTTGTTCGATGCTTCGTTTTGGCGGCGTCTTACCGCCGGGAACCCAGATCGTGATCTCACTTTCGTTGAATCGTTCGCGATCGTCCATTACCGTGGCCGTGATGATATAACGTCCGCCTTGTTTGGCAACGAAACTGCACTTTTGAGCCGTTTCGGCAGACTTGATCGAGCACGTCTGCTCATCGACCGTGACTTCCTTCCATGCTCCTTTATCAAAGGCCCAATCCTTCAGCACGGCCTTGACCTCGGCGTTTCGACCGGCAACCAGATTGCCGTCGATATCGCTGACGATCGATTCTAACTCGATCTTCTCGCCTTTCTGCACGAAGGTGCGCGGCGTTCTGATGCCAACATAGAGTGCCGCAGGATGTACAAGCAATGACGTCGAACTCGACCAGGTTTGTCGGTTCACGTCCATTACCGACGACGCGGCAGTGATCGTATATGGCCGCGGGGGCTTGACCGAGTCAAAGTCGATCTTGAGCAGGTGTTTTCCCGATGCATCGGTCACACCCTTGAAAGACTGTGACGAACCGCCTGCAAATCCGCCATCATAGCCGTAGCCACGCCACCACGGGATCCATGTGCCAAAAGTGAAGTCGCCCCGATTGGGCGGGGTGTAGCTTGTCGGGCTCGCCGAAACCGTCCAGTTGGCGTCAGCGTTAGCTAGGCCGCCGCCGGCATAGTATTTTGCCTCGACCGAAAGCAATGCGCTGCCGCCGACAAAATGCGGGGCCTCGGTTTCGACCTTCGATGAGACTTCAAATTCAGGACGGCGAAATTCCTGGATCTGGAACTGATGCGAGTAGCTGCCTCCCGAGATCGCGGTGTTTGTCGAGAGGTCTATCCGTGCGTACCCGAGATTGGCATTGTCGGGAAGGCTGAACTTTAAATCGAACGCACCGAACGCATTGAGATTGGCGGTGCCTTTGGCGATCTCGTTGTTCCTCGGATCCTTTACCGAATAATTCAGGCCGTTCGCGGCATCACCGAGTCCCTCGACATCGCCGAATTTGCCGGGCGTGATACGGCGAATGTAACCTTTGACCGAAACTTCTTCCTTTGGTTTGTATAGCTTTCGATCATCAAAAACGAACCACCGAAGCGATTCGCCGGCGGATCTGCGATACCAATTGCCATTTTCCTGCCAGTAATAATCGGTATTCTCGGGCAAGAAAGCGATGTCTTTGCCGCGCTTGGCGACCAAATAGTTTTGTCCTTTGGTCGAGCCTGATTCCGGCAACTGCAGCCGAACGACCCCGTTATCGCCGGTTCGGTCACCCCTTGCCTCGGCGATGGTCTCGGTTACGGCAGTGCTGCCGTCGGCGTCGGTCGAAACGATATCGTCCGCCTGCGAACTTCCCCAACCGCTGACCCATTTCCATGCACGTTGAAAAATACCCGGTTCGGGCGAATCGACCATCGCACTTCCGGAAGCCTTTTCAAGCGGATAGATCGAGAGATCGACGCCCGAGAGCGGTTTTCCGGTCTTGAGATCGGTGACAAATCCGACCAGCTCAGAATTGTCCACAAAGGCGTCAAGACCGATCTGGGTGGCCTGAAGCCAAGTGAATATTCGGACCCGATCATATTTGTCCTTGCGGACAGTCGGCTCAATATCGACTATCACGTTGCCGAGATCGCCGTCGAGACCCTTAGAAAGATCGATCCGTGTTTCCACCATCTCGTCAGGCTTATTGGCGATCTGAACGACCTCATCCGAAACGAGGCGGCCCGGGATCGGCGGCCTCTTTCCGTCGTCGTAATTTATCCGGCGAATATACTCTTGAAACTTTTGCCAATCGGACGGCTGAACGTCGTACAGACGAACCTTGACCGAATTATGGTTGGTCGAGTAGATGGAAAATGTTGGTTTCGACGTTGGATCAAGAACGGTCATATAACCGCCCTGAGCATACAGATTCTGACTCGCGGAACCGACTTTGATGGTTGCCGACGCGGCTTGACCGAGCGATTGTCCGTAGATGTCGCTGATCGACCCGTCGACAGTTACTTTGTAAGTGGTCCTACCCTTCTTATAACCCTGGATGTAAACGTAGTTTCCGGACGGGTAGATGTTGAGCCCCTCGATAGCGGGTTCGACCTTTATCATCTCTTTAGAGAATTTGGCGGCGTCGATCGAATTGTTGAATTCGACATACCAGTTCTCAAACGGCGAACAATTGCGATTGTCCCGCCAGCCGCAGTAGGCACCGGTGAATTTCAATTGACTGTACGTCTGAAATCCAAACGTCTGGTCGGTAACGGTCGTCAGCGGCCCTTCGGCAGAAGGTGTGCCCTTTCCGATCGTCACTGTTATCGGCGTTGCACCGGGCAACGCATTGTCGGTCAACCCGTCAGAATTAACCGCCCGGAAGGCCAGCCATCGCCCGGCCTGGGCTTGCTTTGCGTAATAGCTGATCGTGCCTTCGCGATCGATCTCTTCCTGGGTGGCGAGTCGGATCGGCAGTTTCTTGCCGCCGCCGGATACCGTTATCGACCGAAGTACCGCCGCAGGGTCGATCGCCTGATCGAACGAAATGAACATCATCGCGTCGCGTCGCGTAATACCGCCATTGGGATACATCGTCTCAGCCTTAGGCGGAGGCGAGGTAAATGTCCAAATGACGTCCTTTGCGAGAGTTTGTCCGTTTGCCGACTTTGTACCCGCCGGAACACGGGCGGTAAACTTGGTCGCCATCGGAAAGCGTTTGTCCGTGTCGAACATCAGCGTCTTGGTACCGAGCCAGCGCCAGCGGCCTTCGACCTGCGGCGACAACTCAACGGGAGCGAACTTCGAAGCTTCTTCCTGTGAGGTTACGGCCACCATCGGCTGCGAAAACGTCACGTGGAGATCGGGCGCGAGCGGGATCTCGCCCTCGGGCGAAAAGCGTACGACCTCCAAGGCCTGTCCGCCGACATCCACCTTCGGTGTTCCCCGCTGATCGTCGGACGGGAACTTGACCGGTATCTTGTTGCCGGTCTTGGGCGCAGGCAATGTCCCGATCCGTCTGGCGAAATCGGTCTTATCATCTGCGGCCGGCTTGATCTCGGGTATTCGTTTCAATAGGTCATTTGCGTCGGTCTCTGAAAGCGGATCGGTGGCGGCCAGCGGCTGTTTTTCGCGCTTTTCGGCCCCTTCGACGCCCTCGCTGAGGCGAAATTTCAATCCATCAGGTGTGTCTTTCATCCTTTGTTCCATTGCTTTTCCGATCACCTGGCCGTTTGCTACCAAGCTCACCGGAGCGATATAACCCAAATAAACAGCGAGAAGTAATACCCAAGTCGTAATCTTTTTCATTATCATCACATCCAACCTTATGATCTCTGTCGGGCAAATTCGCCCCGATCAGGGAACGCGCGGCGCACCTAAAACTTGCGTCGCATCAGTGATCATTGAGCACCGCAAGAGCTGTCTCACCGCCGCCCGATGTAATATTTACGAGTGATCCGGCCGCGAGTCGCACCATTCCGCCTTCGACGTCACCCATGAACAGGAATGGATCAAAATCGACGGTAAGGCTCTCAATGGTCGCCAAGCCTTCCGAAAACACCGCAATGTCGACTCGTTCGACGTCCGCGCGTTCTTGAACTATGTAAGCCGATTGGACGGCATGTTCGATCGCGTCGTCCCAGTCGCTTTCCGAGCTTTCCCATCCGAACGCAATTCCTTTTCCACCGTAATCGTCATTTGGTTTGAGCACGAAACGCTGCGGCTGAGCCCGTATGAGTTCGATCAGATCGATGTCTTGATCGCCGCGATACGAGGTGTAACCGTATTCGACCCTTCGGGTCCATGGAATGTGTCTTCCGATCATTTGCAGTTCGGCCGCTGAAAATAGCCGGTGGTAACGATCGTCGCTCAGTATGGCCAGACTCGCCTTCTTATGCGGCAGCTTGCATCTGAAGGAATTTGCCATACAGACGTTGCCGTCCGCCATCGCTCGCGATAGAGGGTGGTTTTCGTCATAGCGCTCAAGAAACTCATGAATGATCACGCGCTTGTAAAACACGTCGACCTCAAAGTTACCGAGCCTCAGGTGGTGGCCGTCATATTCCAGGCTTTCCGGGTCACCGATGACAGCGGCGTAACCCTTCGACTCGAAATAATCGCGTAGGATCACAAATTCGGACCTGGTATCGACCCCGGCCCAATCGACAATTGCGATGTTCGGCTTGGCCTTAGTCCCGCCGTACTCGCGATATGCCCTGTCGAGCGTCGCCAGCAATTTCGCTTCGGGTTTGGGAAAAAAGTGTTCGTTCTCGGCCAAAAACTGGCGAACGCGGGGAATATGGGTAAACAACCGCTCCAGGGACGACTGATCCCCGATCCCGGCCGGATTCTCGGCGTTGTACTCAAGGAACTTGAATCCGCCGTCGAAAAGGAACGTATCCAGCCGACTGGTGACCGCGACGCTCGCATATCCGGGTTCAAAGCGGGCAAACTGCTCCTCCTTTGGCGATAACCCGAGCTTTTTGACCAGTTCGTCACTCTCGAGAGCGGCCTTTGTCATCGCGTCGAATGCCCCGCATAGAATATTGGCCGCTCTGGCGATCTCGCGATACCTCGATCCGCCGAGAAAATACGGCCTCAGGAACGGACATATAGGCCGATCGCCGTGCATTATTCCCAAACTCCGCTGCAGAATGGTCAATTCCTCAAAGAGAGCTGTGTCGCGGCCGTACAACTCGATCAATTCACGATCGAGCTGTGCAACTAAATTGATCAGTTCATTGGTCATTTTCGTCGTGTTCGTCGATGCAAACTCGTTACCGTATGCCTCGATTGAAAACCCAATTTTGCCTTAAGTCAAAGTGATAATATCCTATTCACTTAATATTTTTTCCTGCTATACTGAGTTCGGAATTTGCAACTTTGGCAAACAGGCCGTCGTAAGGGATTTGGCGGGAAGATCTATTGACATCAATTTGTAGGAGCGGAATTAGAAAATGGGATTGTGGGCAAGAATAAGTAGAGTCTTCAGAGCGAGTACCGGAGCCGCACTCGACAAGATCGAGAACCCCGAATTAGTGCTCCAGCAAACGATCCGTGACATGCGCGATCGCGTGCCCGAACTTAACAACTCAGTGGCTCAGGTGATGGCGACCGAACGTCTCTTGCTCAAGCAGAAAGAGACCCTTTCGACGCAGGTCGTTGAACTCGATTCCAAGATCAAGGCGTCAGTCAAGATGGGCCGCGACGATATCGCCACCGCCTACATCGGCCAGCTGCAGCAGGCGCAGATGGACCTTGAACGAACCTCGGTTCAGGCCGAGCATGCGGGTGTTGCTTCGAAACAGGCCCTGAAAGCGCGTGACAATTACGTGCTCAACATGAAGAAGCGTACCGCCGAGGCGATGCAGCTGATAAGCGCCGCCAAGCAAGCCAAACTCCAGGAGCAG
Source organism: Pyrinomonadaceae bacterium (assembly GCA_019694345.1). GTDB lineage: Bacteria > Acidobacteriota > Blastocatellia > Pyrinomonadales > Pyrinomonadaceae > OLB17. Next base: position 9,191 of record JAIBCA010000077.1, read on the forward strand.
CTTGCCCAGACGATGGACACGTTCAATATCGGCGATGATTCTTCGACATTCAACGAAATGCGCGAGAAGATCGACCGTCGTGTCGCCGCTGCCGAGGCTAAGCTGCAGTTGGGATCCTCCAGCGTTGATGCCCAAATGCAGGATATCGAGCGCGAAGCCATGGACATTCAGCTTCAGGACAAACTGCTTGAATACAAGCAATCTATGGGAATGCTTGGTGCCGGATCACCGCCGGAAAGCAAACAGATCTCTTCGGGCACGGTTTCGGGGGCTGATCAGGACGTGTTGGATCAGGTGATCGTTAACGAGGTTTCTGAAACTGAACGCTCAAATTAGGACCGGGCATTTGCGGTCGATCAATTACTAAGATCTGATCGGACAGTTACTTTGATATGGCTGATATAGCTAAATACGGGCAGGAGATTGGCCGTTTCAATTCAAGCTACGCCAAGGAGGCGGTGAAAGAACCGGGCAACTTTTGGGCCCTGGCCGGGTTTCTCGCTGCTGCCGCGTTCACGGGCAGCGTCATCCCGCTGCTGATAGCTCTGATCTTCGAGGCCGCATATCTATTGGTCGTGCCGAATCTGCCCAAATACCGCCAGCTCGTACAGCGGCGCGAGAACGAACGCCGGCAAAGGCTGCATATCGCGGGCCGCGAAAATACCATCAAGGCATTTACCCCTCGCGAACGTGAAGCCGTAGAGTACCTTAGATGGCTCAAAGACAAGATACAGGAAAATTATCGCAAGTTTACGGGAGCTTCGGAACTGCCGTCGAATCTTCGGGCTCTTGACCAGCGATGGGAGGATTTTGTTGATCTTCTCGATGTTTACCGCCGACGTAAACAGCATTTGAAGTCGATAAACCGACAGGCCGTCCACAACCAGCTTTCGCAGGCGTTCAGGGCAATGGAGAGTTCGCCGGACGAAAAGACCAAGCGCGTTCAGCAGACGAACGTTGAGATCCTGAAGCGCCGCATCGCCTCGTTCGACGAGATCGAAAAAAGCGTGAAACTCGTCGAGGGCCAACTGCAATCGATCGAGAATTTTTTCAGCTATCTCAATGACGAGATCGTTACTATCTCTACTCCCGAGAAATTCTCCTTGCTCGATTTTGAGCAGCTTTCTGATTCGATCGCCATGACGAAGCAGATGCTCGATGCAACGGCTGACTCGGTCGGAGCTCTCGACACATATAACCGTGAAATGGGAAATTACGAATTATTGCCCGGCACAAAGTAGTCCCGTTTCGGTATTTTTCTCCACGCAATTGCATTAACGTTTCCTGTCGGCCCCGATCCGCTCCGGTCTGGTTTGGCCGTTGCCCCACCGAAAGCTCCCGCACATGCAGCGGCACACTTGTATCGGCTTCATTTCTCGAATAAAATATCGCTTTTGCTCGATCAATAATTACCCGCGTTTACGCGGCAATATAGGTTATATATTTATATAAATAATATGAAAAAAGTCGGAATTCTCGCGGGACGCGAAGTGACGTTTCCTGAATCAATTATCAAAAGTATCAACGAAAAGAGCGGCGGCACTGTGACGGCCGAGATGATAACCGTCGGCGGTATTCGGCTCGATGAGCCAAAGCGATATGACGTTATCATCGACCGGATCTCACATGAAGTGCCCTATTACCGTGCGATGCTTAAGCGGTTCGCTCTCGAAGGGACGTACATCATCAACAATCCGTTCTGGTGGTCGGCCGATGACAAGTTTTTTAATTTCTGTCTTGCCGCCAAACTTGGCGTCGCCATACCGAAAACGGTCCTTCTGCCGCAGCATAGTTACATCAAGGACATCACCAGCGAGAGTCTGCGAAATCTCGAATTCCCGATCGACTGGCAGGGCGTGGCCGACTATGTCGGATTCCCTTCGTTCCTCAAGCCATTTGACGGCGGCGGATGGAAGAACGTGTCGAAGATCCACAATATGGAAGAACTCTTCAAGGAATATAACGAGTCCGGTACGTTGTGCATGACCTTGCAGGAAGGGATCGAATACGACCATTTTGTTCGCTGTTACTGCGTCGGAAAAGAAAAGGTCCTCGTGATGCCCTATGACCCGTCAAAACCGTACCTCTCGGGGATGCAGTATGTGGACATCGACGATTATTTGACGCCCGAATTGCACGCGAGGGTCGAGCAGGACGTCAAGACGATCTGTCACGCTCTCGGGTATGACCTCAATACGGTCGAGTTTGCGATCAAGGACGGAGTGCCGTATGCGATCGACTTTATGAATCCGGCACCTGACGCCGAACTCGCGTCGGTTGGGGAAAAGAACCATCGCTGGATAGTCGATAATATGACCTCGTTCATTTTGGACAAACTAGAAACCGGATGGGAAGCACCGGAATATCGTTGGTCATCGATGCTGAATTTGCCCGGAAAAACGGCAACGATCAGCTAGTGCCCAATGCAGGCAGTCAAAAGGCCTCGTTCGAATGAACGAGGCCTTTTGTCATTGTGGGTCAACGCTTTGATTTAACCGGTTTGTGGCACGATGCACAATTGGTTGACTTCGGGGCAGTCGTTCCCTCGGTCCGAAACCCGATCTGAAAATGACATGTATCGCAGGCCTGATGAAACGCGAGCTGGTTGGTAAGTTTGGTGGTCTTCCCGGTACCCAGATCCTCAAAAACGGGCATCTTATCGAGCAGTTTGGGCTTGCTGCCGGCTCTGGCATGGCAGTCGCGGCAGGCGGCGACCCCTGCCTTATTCGGGTCCTCGGCAAATAGCTCGGCCGTGAGTGTCGTTGTCCGGCCCGCCGGCCAGACGGCCTTATGCGGCGGTGCGCTGACAAGGTCAGCGGCCGGCTGAGCCGTGTGATGACACTCGATGCATGCGATGGGCCCGCCGGCGCTGTATTCACCGCCGTTATGCTTGACGTGGTTGAATGTGACCGGGCCGAGTTTGGCGTTCTTTGCGAGAAGAACGACCTCCGGCATTACCTTTTTCTTTTCCGGTGTTGGCGCCGCGAGACGCTGTGCGGTCGGGGTATTGCTCCCGACGAACAGATAGCCGGCTGCCAGAAAAAGAACAAATACGGGAATTACGAAATGCTTGTGCATATCGAGATTCTAGCTCAATGCCGTGACGAACGCATTATATGTCAGGCCCTTAAGGCCGAATTTTCATCCGTACACATCATTGTGTGGTCTCTGACGAGGTAAATGATCCATTCGTACTGTTACCGCGAATGACATTACTGCCCAGGGTGATCAACGACGAGCCGGAGAGGCCGGTCGTATTGCCGATAACCGAATTATTGAACATCCGGATCACACCGCCGGACGCAGCCTGTACGCCGACGCCATTGCCGGAAACCTGACAGTTGGTCATCCCCAGTTCGCCGAAATTCACCAGGACGCCGGTATTGTTTCCGGTGATTATCGAATTCTGAAAGGTCGTCTTCACCGACTGGCTCAAATTAAATCCGATGTTATTGACCGCAAACAACGAATCATTGACCGACAGTGTCGCGGACGCACCGCCAATGATGAATGTATTGAAGCCATTTCCAAGATTATTGCTGATCGTCGCCCCGCTGATAACAAACTTGGTCAAGCCCGTCGAGGTCTCGACAGAAATGCCGTGCTGGGTAAATCCATCGATGATCACATCCTCTATGAAAACACTATTAGCAGCGAGGACCCGCACACCGTTCAGGCCGGTTCCGGCGCCATTTATCGATACACCGCGCAAGCGAAATGTCTTGAGGGTGTCGGCCGGATTAGTGATATTGACGATAACGCCGTTCGTACCGGAAGCAAGTATCGAAGAGGAAACCTCCGTACAATCGATAGTTATCGACTTAGTGACCGTTACGGCACCAAATCCGCCCGGATCGATGCAGTTGATCTCGCCATTCGTTGCGGTTTTCGAAATAGCACCGGCAAAGGTCTTGCACGGAGCGGTCCGGCTGCACGGGTTGACGTCGTCACCGACACCCGAGACCCAGGTTCGAGTTGCCTGAGCGTGTACAGCGATCACAGAAGCCAAAAAACAAAAAACAAGTGCAGAGATAGTTACCGAGCGCCTTCTAATAGTCATTTTATTTCCTCCAGATCCGGTCCGAGTAGCCAAACACAAAAAGTCGAGAAAAGGGTCAGCCCTTAGTCTATCACGATATAATGGCCTCCGATCACGAAATCTGACAGGATCGTACTCCCGCCATCGGGATGTTTAGTTTTGATCGTCGGATTCGAGCAGATCGTACGGGATGCGAGGGGCAAGAAGCTTGACGCCGATATTCATACCGGTCCAGGTCAATAGCGCGATCGCGGAGATCGCCCATCCGATATTCGCGACCAGCGGATCGTCAAACAAAATTCCGACAATTATGGCCGGAAACCCGAACAGGGCGATGCGTAACGACGATCTTTTCAGATTTTCTAGCGACTCGAGCATTTCGACGCGGCCGATCTCCATTTCGAGATACTCGTCGTCATTGTTGAGATTTGAAAAATACTCGACCTCGCCCCGCGTCCAGCGTCGGAGTGCGGGCGTCTCGGAGACCCGATCAGCAGCTGAAAAATGGTGGATCACGTAAGCGAGTTTGCTTTCTCGCAATGCTATCTCGGCCAGGCCGCGTGCGGCCCTGAATCCACCGCCGAACTCATCCTGAACCCGGCGAAAGACCCTTTCCGCCATGGTCGGTCGATCAGCATGGACCAATGCTTCGCCAATGCGGGCGAGCGTCTCGCCATCGATCCGCGGGTCACGCTGAGCCAATCTGAACGCAGCGACAGCTCGGCGCCCGATTTTCTGATCACGCTCGGAGCCCGCAATTGAGAACAGGCAGCGTGCCAGGCCATAAATGATCTCGCCGTTCCCGGGGACCAGGACCAACGCCCGTCTGAAAGCCTCGGCAGCCTGATGGAGATATCCACTGATACGCAGTTCGTTGCCGAGTTTATTAAGATACTCTGCCCGTTCAAGGTCCACACCCGTCGGAGTCGTATTCGTTCGCGGGGACGACGACGAAGTCCGCAACTCCGAACGCAAAAACTCTGCGGACGGTATATGTTCGAATTCCGCCTTCATCAAAACTTCTTTTGGGTCCGTCAAATGGTCGCGCAGGTCCAGCGAACGGCTATCGAGAGCGTTGGCTGGCAGCAGCGGCAACAAGGCACGGATCATCCGGCGATATTCGTCACCGCCGGATGCAAATGCGAACATCATTCCCCGACCGCGGATCGCCGTCCGATATCGATAGTAAACATTACCGCCGCGTTTTATCGTGCGAAGTGCCTGTGTTTCAACCTGCTCAATGTCATGGATCCTCAGGCGGCGACGGTTTCCATTCAACCTCGACCAGATCGACGGCAACAATCCCGCGCGTGTCAGGCACCTCCCGTCGAAGACCAAATGATCATTCATCGCGAGGAAAGGAACAACGATCCAGGCGATCATAAAAAGAGAAACGGCCGGCAGGTCAAGTTCGAGATAGAAAAGAAAGGCCGAGAAAAATGAACCGATCAGCAAGGCGATGAAATATGAGTGGGGTGAAACTCTGATCGATACCACGTCGTGCGAGACAGCGTTCGAGGTGCCTGACGCCTCGCTCGCGGTTCGTGTGACTGCTTGTTTCGCGGCCTTTCTCAGCATCGTAGTTCGCCGTCCCTTCAGATTAAACGGGCAATGTCGCCGGTTCCGAAAAAAAAGATCCCTGATTTCCTTTAACAAAAATGAAAAGCCCCGGACGCAGCAAATGAACGGCCGGGGCTCAGTTAACTGGTTCGCGACTCGGCCATTAATTGCCGAACGGCGATTCTGGGGTCGACTCGGGAATTTCTTTAGCCTTATCAGGTGCAAGCTGCGTCACCTTATCCTTGGCGTCACGAGCGGTCTCTGTCAGCGGCATTGCCTTACCGTCAGCATCCTTGGCCTCAGCGGCGGCCTTTGCGATCGCAAAATAGAGGTCGATCGCTTCTTGCTTTTTGCCCTGCTTCTCGTAGGCCTTGGCTAAAGCGAAATTGATAGTGTCCTTTGCGACGATCGGATCGGGCATCGCGGCCAACTCCTGGTAAAGAGCAACTGCTTCGTCATATTTGCCGTCGTCCGCTTTTGTTTGGGCAAGTGCAAATTTAGCCAGTTTAGCCGTTTCCGAACTTCCTTTCGACATTGCCTCAAGTTCACCGATGCCGGCCGTACGATCGGACATCAACCGATTCACCGCAATAAAATACTTGGCTTTGTCGGCAACCGAGCCGCCGAACTTATCGGCGACCGCCTGAAATTCAGCGATCGCGGCATCCGCACGTTCCTTTTCGGTCTTGAACGTGCGATCCGTCGATCCGGCCGGCAGCGGCTGATCAGTGACACGGGCCTGCGAGGTTTCGATCGCTTTACCGAGTGCTGCCTGTGCCGCTCCCGACGAACGCTTCATATACGAATACGCCACCACGCCGATGATCAACACAAGCACTGCGGCGGCAATACCGTAAAGAATGGCCTTGCCCTTGCCTTCGAACTTCTGACCGACGTCCTCGAGCTTTTTGTTTACCTGCTGTTGGAATGGATCCTGATAACTGATCTTTTCGGTGGGTTTAGTTGCGGCCGCGGCCAACTGTTCAAATCGTCTTTGCTTTCTTGCCATGATAAAAAAAACTGCAATTCCTACTTATACAATCGTTGTATAATTGCCGAGACCGGCCGATTTCCAAAAGAGTTAATTTAGCTCAAAACGGCGGATAGAGCAACTAACGGGAAATCGAAAGCCGGTATGCCTTGGCTGAAATCCACACTTCGGAAAGTTTTTTTCGTCGATTTGGGAACTTTTTTGCAAGAGTGGGGTCTAAGTATTCCGGTTCGCGAAATTATGCGGACGGACAGCTTGAGGGTTCCCAAGATCGGAACTCACTAAAGGCAGGAAATGGTCTTCACCCGGTCAATGACACTTGACGACGAAGAATTCCGAAGTGCCGCCGCGGCGGCTCAGCCTCTCTCCGCCCGAACAACATACGAATCCGAACTGCTTGAAAAATTAAAGGCAAACGACGCCGATGCTTTTGACCGGTTCGTCGACAGCTATTCCGGCGACGTTTTTTCGCTGCTCTATCGGCTGACCGAAAATGCCGATGATGCGGCCGAGTTGACTCAGGAAACGTTTCTGAATGCCTATCGCTCGATCGGTCGATTTCGCGGTGATTCGGGACTTAAGACATGGCTGTTTCGGATCGCGGTCAATGAGTCGCGAAACCGCTTTCGTTGGTGGAAACGCCGCAGACGTGAACGGACCATATCGCTCGATGCGACCATCGGTGACTCTGAAATGACTCTGTCGGATGTCATCGCCGATCGCGGGATCAGCCCGGAGGAGGAGGTGCTGAGCCGGGAACGCCGGGCAGCACTGCATGCAGCGTTACTCGATCTGCCGATCGCCTTTCGCGAGGCGGTCATTCTGGTCGATATCGAGGGCCTGAGCTATGAGGAATCGGCGATCGCTCTGGATATCGGGATCGGGACCGTGAAGTCCCGGATCTCACGCGGCCGCGAAGAATTGCGGCGGCGATTGAAGGCTTTTTGAAAACTGGATGAATGGTTGACTCGCCCCGGTCTCATCTTTGCAGACAATACAGATCGGTGCCAAACGATAGGTCAAAAGAGAGCGAGAGTTGGGGGAAAGGTCATCGGGAGTAGTAACAGCGGTACTTGTTTGAATGGACCAGCAACATGTCTATGCGAAAATACCAAAGTTTCGACGATCGCAAACCTGAGCCGCAGCACAGCGTTGTTTTCGTTTCAATGAAAACAGCCGGGGTCAGTGAGCCATTCATTCGGGACGTCCGGCAGATAGTTTGGCCGGACAGGAGACAGATCAATGAAATGCAGTGATCTCAAATCTAAGATCTCGCTCTATATCGACGGAATATTGTCGGACGGCGAGTCGCGATCGTTAGACGATCACCTCTCGGCGTGCCCGTTGTGCCGCGAACATGTCAATGACGAACGTCAGCTTCGCCGCGACCTCGGTAAGCTGGGCCGACCATCGATACCGCCGGCCGTCGTCGGCAGCATCAAATTCGCTCTCCGAGAAAAGGTCTCCGAAGGGCGGCCATCAATATTTTCCACCACCGTCAGCGATTGGATACCGATGCGGCTGATGCCGCTCGGCGTCGGGATCGCGACCTCGTTGGTCATCGGTGTCTCGTTTTTGTCAATGATGTTCGCGGGTGCTCGTTCGGCCGGTGAGATTATCTCGAGCGACCGCGGACGCGATACGCGGATAATGCTCGCCCCGGGTAATAGTGACGGTGCAAATGACATCTCGCCGACCGAATATGCCCGTTCGCGGATGTCCGTCGCCGGCGAATCGCCGAGTATCAATCCTAACGGCGCGATAGTTGCCCTGACGCGATCTCTGGTCGGTTCCCGCATGCGCGAGGACGAGGTCGTCGTGGTCGCTAACGTGCTCTCGAACGGTCTGGCACGCGTGACCGAGGTTGTCGGCGGCGACACGGACCCAAAGACAGTGGCGGACCTTGAACGGGCCCTTCAAACGGACGGTTCGAACACGCCGTTCGTACCCGCCGTGATGGATAACCGCGGTGAAAACGTCCGTGTGGTGCTCAAATTCAAGACGGTGAACGTGAGCACCAGAACTGCTCCGAAGCGCTGAACCAAAAAGAGGAGCACGCCGGCTGACGTGCTCCCGACCAAAAAGCCCTGATCTGTATCTACAGTTTGTCGATATCTGCCTTCAGTTGTGCCGCCCGCTTCTGATCGATCTTGAGAAGTTCGTTGTACTGCGTCATCGCACCGGCCTTGTCCTTTTTCAACACCAGCGTGCGGCCGAGATTCAACCTCGCCTTTGCAAAACGCGGGTTGATCTCGAGGCACTTATTGTATGTCTCGACCGCCTTATCCCGCTGGTTATCCGAAAAGTAAGCGTTGCCGAGCAGGTACAACGTGTCTGAATTTGTCGGGTCGGCCTTGGCAGCCTCGGCGAGGCCCTTTACCGCTAACGAGTAGTTTCGGGTAGCTTCCGCCGTTCGCCCCGAAAGGTCATAGGCTCTGGCGAGATAAAAGTATGTTTCTCCGTCTTTCGGATTGATCTTCAACGCACTGTTACAGGCATTAATCGCCATCGGATACTGCTTCGTGTCATTATACGCCCGGCAAAGGTTTGTATACGCCATGTATTCCTGCGGCAGGATCTTTATCGCAGACTGAGCGGCCTGGATCGCTTCTTCATGCCGATCGGCCAGGCTGTAGTACCAACTGATGTCGGTGTAAATGTAGCCGTCGTTGGGATACAGCAGCAGTGCCCGCTTTTCGATCTCGATAGCCTCGTTGTAACGGCTCTCGCTCCGAAAGATCTCGGCCAGATTACGATACGCCTGATAGCTGAGCGGCTTGGCCGCGATCGCTCGTTGATAGGATGCGACGGCATCGGTGTTCTTTTTTTGCTTCTGCTGAGCATCACCGAGCAAAAAGTAAGCGTCACCGAGCAACTGAGTGTTCTTTTTTATCGCCTCATCCGCAGCAGACGCCTGAGCGACTGTATTTCCAAGCCCGAACTGCACGCGGGCGATGCTGTAATAAAGATCACCGTCCCTCGGGGCGACGAGTAATGCCTGTTGGTATGCTCTCAGCGCCTCGTCAAGCTGATTCTTTGCCAGGTGCAACTCGCCCAGTGCCTTTAAGAACATCAGATTTCGAGGTTCGATCGCCAACCCGCGCTGAATATCGGCGATCGCCGAGTCATAGTCCTTCTGGTCATAATAAACGTACCAGCGAACCGTATAGACCTGGATCGGCTTAAAGCCCTGTGAAAGTGCTATCGCAAACTCGCTCAAAGCGGCATCATTTTCTTTGAGGTTGTAGTGGGCGTAACCTTTCCAGAAGTGCGCATAGCCATTGTTCGGCACAAGGCGTATCGATTGAGCATAAGCATCGGCGGCAGCCCGATAGTCCTTTTGGTTAAAGAACTTGTCAGCTTGATTTACGAGCTGCAGTGCCTGTTGTCGCTCCTTCTTGGTCTGAGCGTTCACGCCGACGACACCGATAATCGATATCGACATCAAAACAGTTATTAAGCTTAGAACTGAAACTAACTTCTTGCTCATAATATAGTTCTACCGGGTCTATTGATCGATGACCGTTCGGTCGTTGTTCGGTTTGGCCTTTGGCGTCACCGGCGGCTTGGCAGCCGGTGTTTTCGCCGGGCCGACGGGCGGTGTCTTTGCCGGACCGACCTGCGGCGTTGGCCGTGTTGACGGTGTTGACCCGCTTGTCGGCTCAGGCGTCGGCGACACTGTTATTCCTGAGTTCGATCCCGAATTTGTATTCGACTCAGGCGTGGCGGTCGGGCTCGGCTCCGGCGTGGGCGATGGCGTCGACGCCGGCGTCGCACTGGCAACAGGCGAAGGCGTCGGCTTCACACCGGCGGGCCCCATGAAATTATTATAAATGAACCACGCGGCACCGGCGGCGACCGCTCCCAGCAGCAACAGGCCAACCAACCCGCCGATCACCAGCCCGGCCTTAGAACGCTTTTTCGGTGCCGCAGTCTTTGCGGCGACCGCCGGTGCGGGCGTTGCAGCCTCGCTTGCGGCCGGTTCCGGCGGCGGAGCTGAAACAACTGCCGGTGGCTCGAAAAACTCGGGAGTAGGCGGCTCAGGCTCAGAATTTGCTTCGCTGACATCGATCAGAGGCACCGTCGCAGCCGGTTCAAATGACGGGGTCGGCTCAGGAGAAGTTTCAGCCAACCGATCATCCACCTCGGCAAACGGCGATGGCGGGACCGCGGCCGCGACCGGCGAATCTACCCCTAAAAAGACCTCAGTTTTGACGTCAGCCTGACGGATCTCATCGATGGCGTCGGCCCTATCCATCTGGATGGTCGCTTCGAGCGCCGGAGCTTCGCTCGCAGGGTCGATGATCTCCGGTGACGTTGCCACAGGGCTAACGAACGGCTGCGAATTGGTAATTGTCGCCATCTCCGATGGAGCAACCGGAGCATTTGTATTTATCGGCGGCGAGGTCAAATGCACGTCCGAGGTGAGTTCATCGGCCGTGATTACCACAGTATCAGCCGCCATTGCGTTCTGTATCTGTGCATAAGCGGCACGTAGGGCCTTCTGCATTTCGCCCGCCGAACCGAATCGCTTGTCCTGGCTGACCTCCAGCCCCTTAAGTATGACCGACGAAACGGCAGGCGATATCTCCGGATTAAGCTCGGAGAGCGGCCGGATAGGGTCCGCCTGGCCATTTAGCATCACATCTGCACGGGACAGAGCGTCCGCCGGAACCACGTTGGTCATCAACTGATACAGCGTGGCTGAAAGTGAATAGATATCACTCCGCGGGTTGGTCCCGGTTCCGCGGATCTGCTCCATCGGGGCAAAATGCGGCGTGTAACCGACCACACTGCCGGACGTACCCGGCGCCGAGATCACCGACTTATTGGCAGTATCCTTACTCAAACCAAAATCGAGCAATACTATATGATTTTCGTCAGTTAATTTAAGATTCTGCGGCTTGATATCGCGATGGATGATCGGCGGCTCATGCGAATGCAGATACGAGAGCGCATCGAGGAGCTGGTCCGCCCAGAACATCACCCAACTGACGGGAAATGCCTTATTCGCCAATTCGAGACGCTTTGAAAGATCGTCGCCGGATATGTGTTCCATTACGAGGAACTGGTCACCGTTCTCCGTGAAATGGTCGCTGACCTTAGGCAGCACCGGATGCCTGAGACGCGCAAGTATCTTCGCCTCACGCTCAAAGGCTGCGGCGAGGCCGGCATCGTCTGCAAAACTCGTTCGTTTAAGCGCGACCGCACTGCCAAGACGCTGGTCGACAGCAAGGTAAACCTCGCCCATACCGCCTTTGCCAATAAGGTGAACCACCAAATAGCGGTTCTGGATCATTGTGTTTGGAGCAAGTGGTTTCATTATTTAGTCGTTAGTCGATCTTCAATTCTGATCAAAACCGCATCAGCTTATACGCAGTTTACTCGCCGGAAGCATTGCCGGCATTCCCTCGTGCTGATAGCAGCGAACGTTTCCCTTTACCTTGCGTGAGCATGGCGTTCCCTTCTTTGTCGCCGCTCCGCAATAATACTTGGTCTCTTCGGTGGCAGCCGGAGTTTCCGGCGTGTTTGCCGAGATCAACCGCTCGCTCACCCCATTTGCGGGCCGTACATCCTCCGGGTTTGCGGCAGCATTCGTGACCTGGCTCGTGCTCGAAGCGGGTGCGGCCATGTTCCGTGCCGGCGATTCAACAAATCTCCTGGCTTGATCCGGCATGGCCGTCTTCTCCGGCGTCGGCCTTGCAAAATAACTCCCGAGGCCGATGATGCCGGCGAGTGCTCCCAGAACGACCACAGCCCTTGGGATCAGGTCCTGACCTTTGAACTGAGTTTCACAAACCTGACAGAATCGACGACTGGTCCACATCCGCCATTCAGCCCGCTCGATCTTGGCCCCGCAATTTGCACAATAATTCGGTCGAAAGAGCATGCCGATCACCTTTCGTTGACGTATCCGAAATGGGATATTTGCAAACAAATTTTCGCAGCAACCCTCGTCAATGCAAATAAACTATCATTGTAGCCGATTATTTTGTTTATGTTAAGGCTTTTCTGACTTGGAACCGCATACAACCCGGACTTCGGTAAACAGCGTCTGATTGTTAATATTCTGTTATGAAGTTTGTCCCGGCGGCCGCGATTCTTTTTCTGGTTTCAGTTCTTGCAACTGTTGCATTCGGACAGGACGATGATCCTATCCGTGTCGATTCGTCGATCGTCCGTCTCAATGTCGGTGTCGTGGACGCCCGCGGCCGGCCGGTGATCGACCTCGATCGTTCAAAGTTCACCATTTTCGAAGACGGCGTCAAACAACAGATCACCCGTTTCGAACCGTCCTCGGCTCCGTTCAGCGTTGTAATGATCCTCGACATGAGCGGATCGACGCTCGGGTTCAGACAGGTGATGAAGCAATCGGCCTTCAGGTTTGTTGACGCTCTTACACCGCAGGATCGTGTGGCGGTCATCGAGTTTTACGATAAGGTGAACCTTCGCAACGACTTCACCACCGATCGTCGCACCATCGGAACGTCCATCGAACTCTCGAATGGTCGCGGCAAGACCCAACTCTATAAGGCGATCGATCTGGCGCTGGAGAAGCTCGCCGGCGAAAAAAGCCGCCGAAAGGCGATAATCGTGCTTTCCGACGGCGTGGATACCGCTCTCAGAGATCATGATCGCGAACAAATGGCCAGCCTGCCCGACGCTCAGGTGCCGACGGCGATCAAGCCGGAAACGAACGAGACCCTTCAGCGCGTCCTCGATCAGGCTGATCGCCAGGGCGTAACGATCTATCCGCTCGCATTGCCGACCGGCGACCCCGCCAAGCTCGCCGATCCGACGCCGCGGCAGATCGCCATGTACAAGGCGGCTCGGGCAAGGCTGCAGATAATCGCCGACCGGACCGGCGGTGTCGTAAACTCGATCAATCGGCTCGAGGAAATGGGCACGCTTTATGCGAAGGTCGCCGCCGACCTCAGAACGCTCTACACCATCGAATATCAGCCCTCGAACGAAAAACGAGACGGAAAGTGGCGGTCAATAAGGTTAGAAACCACAGACCCTGCCCTCATATCCAGGACAAAGACCGGCTATGTCGCCAAGTAGGTCGTAACTTGACACATCGCCGTTTGGTTTGTAGTCTATCTACTTGCTTTTGAGCACCCGTAGCTCAGCTGGATAGAGTACTTGACTACGAATCAAGGGGTCGCATGTTCGAATCATGCCGGGTGTACCATTAATTTCGCAAAGGACGGCTTTGGGGCCGTCCTTTTTTCGTTTTGGCGATAGACGCTACTATTTGTCCGCCCCGTTGTAAAACGCTAAACTTCGTTTAGAAGAGGGGTAAAATATATGAAGAGCATTAATTCCGCGCTTGCGGTTCTGTCAATTGGCTTTACACTGACGATCTTTATGATCAAATCGACTGAGGTGACCACTATTGCAGCTATGACGGTACAACCGACGGAAAATCCTCTTACGGCAAAATGGACCGGCCCCCATGGCGGGCTGCCGCCATTTGACAAGGTCAAGCTGGCCGATTTCAAGCCGGCACTTGAAACGGCAATGGCCGAGAATCTTGCCGAGATCGACAAGATAGCCAACAACGCCGCCAAACCGACGTTCGAGAACACGATCATGGCATTGGAACGTTCCGGACAAATGCTCGAGCGGGTCGCCACGATCTATGGAATATGGGCGACCAATATGAGCTCCGATGAATTCGAACCGATCCAGACCGAGATGGAGCCGAAAATGGCGGCGCACGGTGACAAGATCACCCAGAATGCGAATCTGTTCAAACGGATCGAAGCCGTCTATCAAAACGAATCAAAGAAACGTGCCGTTCGCGGTGAAAGATATCGGCTGGTTTGGAAATACTATACTGATTTTGTCCGACAAGGAGCAAAACTCGCACCTGCCGACAAGGCAAGGCTCGCCGAGATCAATCAAAGATTGGCCGGATTATTTACCAAGTTCAGTCAGAATCTCTTGGGCGACGAGGGCCAGCTCAGCTTGACCTTGACTTCCGAAGCCGACCTTGCCGGCCTGCCGCAATCACTCAAGGACTCGGCAGCCGCGGCCGCAGCCGCAAAGGGCAAGCCGGGCCAATGGATGATCCGCAATACCCGGTCGTCGATCGACCCTTTCCTGACCTATTCGGACCGTCGCGACCTGCGGGAGAAGGCATTTAAGATGTTTATCAACCGCGGCGATAACGGCGACGCTCGTGACAATAACGGAATAATCCCTGAGATCCTCCAGTTGCGCGCCGAGCGTGCCAAATTGCTCGGTTACGCGACACACGCCCACTGGCGTTTGGAGCCGCAAATGGCCAAGACGCCCGAAAACGCGATGAAACTGATGGAAGGCGTATGGCCTGCCGCCATCGCGAGGGTCAAAGAAGAGGTCGCCGATATGCAGGCGCTTGCCGATAAGGAAGGCGCAAAGATCAAGATCGAAGCGTGGGACTACCGCTACTACGCCGAAAAGGTCCGAAAGGCAAAGTACGATCTCGATCAAAACGAGGTGAAACCATATCTCCAGCTCGACAAGATCCGCGAAGCGATGTTTTGGGTCGCTGGCGAGATATTCGATTTCTCATTTGTCCCGGTAAGCGGCGTACCGGTCTTTCATCCGGATGTCACCGTTTACGAGGTCAAGAGCAGATCGACCGGTAAGCACATTGGAATGTGGTATTTCGATCCGTATGCCCGCGACGGCAAGCGTTCCGGCGCGTGGATGAACGCGTATCGTTCGCAAAACCGAATGGACGGCGAGGTCACGACGATCGTTTCAAACAACTCTAATTTTGTTAAGGGCAAACCCGGCGAGGCGGTACTTATCTCTTGGGATGACGCCGAGACGATGTTCCACGAATTTGGCCACGCACTGCACGGGCTCTCGTCCAATGTCACCTACCCGACATTGTCGGGAACCAATGTTGCCCGTGATTATGTCGAGTTCCCTTCGCAGTTGATGGAACACTGGATGTCGACACCCGAAGTGCTGCAAAAATTTGCTCTGCACTATCAGACCGGCAAACCGATCCCGCAATCTCTGGTCGATAAGATCGAAAAGGCAGGAACGTTCAATCAGGGATTTGAGACGACCGAATATCTCGCCAGTGCCCTCGTTGATATGAAGCTGCATCTGGCCGGAGCGAAGAAGATCGACCCCGACGCTTTTGAAAAAGAGACTCTCGCTGCTCTGGGGATGCCGAATGAGATCGTTATGCGGCACCGCACTCCGCAGTTTGGGCACATTTTTGCTAATGACGGCTACTCTGCCGGTTACTACAGCTACCTTTGGTCGGACGTTCTAACCGCCGACGCATATGGTGCATTTACCGAAGCCGGGGGCCCTTACGACAAAAAGGTCGGTAAACGCCTCAAGGATTTCATTTTTTCGGTCGGTAACACCATCGACCCGGCTCAGGCTTATAGGAATTTCCGCGGCCGCGACCCGAATGTCGACGCACTTATGAAAAAACGGGGCTTCCCGGTGAAAAAGGACAAGTGAAAGAGTGAATAATGAAAAGTGATCAGTGACTACCGGATCGGCTTTGAGTCGGAGTAGTACACAAACTCCGCCTTCTTCATATATCCGCCCGAATATTCGCCAGACGCCACCTGATGCTGACTCACACGCAGACGGTTGTCGTACTGCATCGAAACCACCTTTAATGGCGACGGCATTCGCCGATTATATTTGAATTTTCGATTTCGAACTCATCGATTGATCTGCCTTTCGTTGAAGAGTATCCCAAAGAGTTCTTTCCGCACGAGCGATCAAGAATATACACCCCACGCCGCCTGTCAATCCTACCGTTTGACGTTGCGTAGTCATAGAACCAGCCGGCTGAATCTTTTTCACTATCAAAAATAGCAACACCAACCAATATTTCATTGCAAAATGTTTCGTCAACCCTCCTCATAAAATCCCTTAGAAATTCATCCGTAAAATTCTCAGGCTTAATGACAACGTTGAGGCTCAATTCATCTGTAGATCCAACAGGTCTTGCTTGAGATACGATCTTGAACTTACCCCCGAGCGATTTAGTTACTTTACATTTATTTACCGTTTGCCCCGCAGCCAATTGTGCTCCAAACAGTCCGAAAGCCAGTAGAAACAAAAGATCTAAACGCCTGAATCTCATTACTTTCATTTTGGGCACTCCGTATGAAGTGAGTTCTTAATCGCAGCACTTGCTTCAAATCTGTCAGTGTATTTTTGCCTGTTTGAATCCATCACGCCGAGGGTTGCGGCGATCTCCATCCCGCCGCCGCGGACATAAGTCCTTGTCTTTTCGCCCTGCCAATTGACGTTCGAGACGACCTCGCCGCCAAGTACGGTCGAGCGAATGTAATAATCGGACGGTTCCGTTTGCCACGCCCAAACGTCAGGCGAGGTTTCGACGTAGTTTCTTACCGATCGCTTTTCTGATGATAATTTCAGGTTCTCAGATATCGCTCTCCATTCATTGGCATTTGCCATATTTCGCTCTCAATCGGGCACCGGGTTGAAGGTAAATTCCGTCGACAGATCTCCTTTTTCTGTCGTACACAATATCAATTCCGCCTTCATCATTCACGTAATTGTCATGCACGATGACATCGCTCTCCTGCATCTTACTAAATTTCCTTAAATCGAAAATGACCCCCTCAAGCGGTATTTGATCGTCATCGGGCCACATATAGGACACCGCGATCACTGTCCATTTTGGAAATGTTCCGTAATCAGGCAGAGTATCACCGCATTTTCCTGTGGAATATTCGACCCGAACAGCGAGCCTTTCATTGTCGAATTCAACGGTGTTTCCGACCCTATTAAATTTTCCGTCTTTGGCCGCTGCAAACATCTGCTCTACGTCATAGCGAGTCGATACACCGGGGATAATTCTGCAGTATTCGTCTGCAATCAACCCATTTTGAGCCTTCACATCGGAATTCGACCAAACGATCGAACACATTGCTACGATCATGCCGAACGTGTATTTCCTCGCCTTACTATTGCGGATAGCCATCATCGACCTCCTTTTGGGAATATTGGCAAAATTGATTAAGCAAGTAATGGTGGAGCATAGCGCTTTCTTTGTGACCAGTCTTCTTGAAGTCCGCCCGTAGCTTGTCTGCGATATCGTTGTTCATATTGTTCAAGATCTCTTTAGCGACTTCGCTCAATCGTGAATCACTGAAATTGCCGTTGCCACTCTTAAAATTATGCACAAGCTCTTGCAAGACATACTTAGCGTAGACGGCATTTTGGTGAGCTTAGAAAGAATGGGGTCAGGCGTGCGAAATTGCGATTCTCTGCCCGGTGCCTGACCGTTCAGTATTCTTGAAAGTTCGTCAAATGCCCCGTCGCCCGCGGAGGCGCGGTCCGAGCGGCGTCGAACTGATATATATCGTCGGGAGGCGTGGGGCATGATGAGGCTATTGTGGAAGAGTACGTTATCGATGTCAACGGTTTTCTGTTCGTGGATCGTTGTTCGTTGATCGTTGTTCGTGAACCGCGAACCCTGATCTGCCGGATGGGCTATGCCCGTATCGCCGAGCGGCGACGGCTATGCCTCGCCGTCAGTCGCCTCCAAGCCCCAAGGAGCCCGCGAGAGCGGGCGACAGAGCTTCCCGAACGATTCGCTTCTAAACCGCGAAACAACGCCTAAAAAAAGAAAGAGAGGCGAGTGATCACTCCACCTCTCCATTTCGCCCATTTCGCCCCTTTCGCGGTAGATTATTGGATCTCCAACTTGCGATTGCCGATTTACGATTCTCGATTTACGTTCTCCGCCCTATCGCCGAGCGGCGACGGCTACGCCTCGCCGTCAGTGCACTCCAAACCTCTATCTATGTAGGGCGCGTACGCCAAAGCCCGGTGAGTTGCTTCGACAATTTACCGTCCAAACTCACTGTCGATTCCGGAACCCCGGACCAAAATGCTTGCGACAAGACCCCAAACCGTGATACGCTGTATCATAGCTGACACATTCGATCACGGACATTTATTTGGCCGAAATGGTTAGCTTGCCCCTGCTGTAAGACAATGTGTTTTTGTTTTTTAAAAAGTCGCGAAAATCGAGGCACAAATGGCTGTAACTGCTGATAGTAAAGCAGTTATTTGTCCCAGGCAGTGCGTGGGACAGCCTGGGACAAGCTGGGACAAGACTTGCGTCAGAACCGCTGTAAAGTGTTGGCGGAAAGGCGTTTATCGGATATTGTGAGGTTTTCTTGTCCCACACAAAACCCGTAAATTTATCGCTAAAACGCGTGAATTTACCGCTAAAAGGACGAAATTGATCACGTTTTCCAAGGATATGTACTCCCTGATCCAACAGAGCACCCGAACACGCTTTACCGGCACAAGGCCGTTCACGGGTGATTTGGAACAAAGTTGTCCGCTCTGGTACACGAACTATGTTCGGCATCCGGAACTAGATCATTTGATACCGAGATTTCGCATTCGGCGGTACAAATGGCTTCGGTCCACGCCCATGTCGTCGGCAGCACGGGCGACATTTCCGTCGAACTGGGCTAGTTTGTGCTGGATGAATTCACGTTGGTATGCGTCGGTCGCGTCCTTGAAAGTCTGAAACCGAAAGCTTATCGCCGGTTGCTCATTCGCGGTTTCCATTTCCGGGAGTTCCGAAGGAGTAATAACTTCTTTCGACGACATGATCACGACCCTTTCGATGGTGTTCTTGAGCTCTCGAACATTGCCGAGCCAGTTGTTAGAGCAAAGTACGTCTATCGCGGCCTGGTCAAACGTCTTCGGGCGTTTACCGTAATCGGCCGAGAACCTTCGATTGAAATGCTCGATCAGCAGCGGAATATCCTCGGGGCGTTCACGCAGCGGCGGTATTTGAAACGGGATGACGTTCAGCCGGTAAAAGAGATCGGATCTGAATGTGCCGCTCTCGATCAGACCGTCGAGAGGCTTATTCGTGGCTGAGATCACGCGAACATCGACGGTTACGGGGGTATTGCTGCCGACCGGTTCGAACCGCTGCTCTTCGAGAACACGGAGCATCTTGGCCTGAACACGGGGTGACATATCGCCGATCTCGTCCAGGAAAAGCGTTGCACCGTCAGCGATCTCGAATTTGCCCTTTTTGGCTTTCAACGCTCCTGAGAATGCCCCTTTGGCGTGCCCGAACAGCTCGGATTCGACCAGTTCCTCCGGTATCGCCGCGGAGTTGATCTCGACAAAGGCAGCGTTTTTACGTTTCGACTGCGCGTGAATAGCCCTGGCGACAAGCTCTTTGCCGGTCCCGCTTTCGCCCGAGATCAGAACTCGCCCGTCGGAGGGGGCCACGATCGAGATCTGTTTGCGGAGTGCCCGCATGGCGACCGATTCGCCGACCATGACGTATTGTTCGGCAAGCTCCGACCGTAACTGAGCATTGGTCTGCTCAAGATGGTGTTGGCGTATGGCATTTTTTACGGTGAGCACCGTTCGCTCGAGGCTCAGTGGCTTTTCGACAAAGTCGAACGCCCCAAGTTTTGTTGACCTGACGGCAGTTTCTATGTTTCCGTGGCCTGAGATCATGACGACCGACGCACCGACCCCATCCGATTTTAATCTCTGTAGTGTCTCAAGGCCGTCGATACCGGCCCCAAGCCAAATGTCCAGCAAAATGCAGCCAAAGTCGCGGCGACCCACGATCTCAAGGCACTCTTCGCCCGATGAACATGACTCGACGTCAAATCCTTCGTCCTCAAGCACGCCGGACAACGTCTCGCGGATCCCAAGTTCATCGTCAACTATCAAGACTGAATTAATCATTAGAAAACTATCCAATTGTCGGCAGTTCGATAATAAATCTGGCACCTCGCGGCTGATTGGCCGCTACCTTTATCTTTCCGTGATGCTCGCCGATTATTCGCTGTACGATCGCGAGCCCGAGCCCGGTTCCTCGGCCTTTGGTCGAAAAGTAAGGCTGAAAGAGCTTTTGAATGTCGCTGAGCGGAATTCCGTTCCCGTTGTCAGAGACCTCGACCACGACAAGATCCCTTGCCGTCTCGTAGCGGGTCGAGATACTGATCTGGCGCTCCGTCGACCCGGCCGGAAAGGCCTCGATCGAGTTCTGTATCAGATTAACAAAAACTCTCTTCAACTGCTCGGCGTCGGCCGAGATCTGCGGCAGGTCGTCAGCCAGATCCGGGCAGATCGTGAGGCCCGCAATTCGATCATGATACATCGAGATCGACTGGCGAACGATCTCGTTGATGCCGTTCGGTTCCAGTTTGGCAGTCGGCAAGCGTGCAAATCTCGAGAATTCGTCGACCATCGATTTGAGGCTCTCAACTTCGCGAAGAATGGTGTCAGTTCCCTCCTTTACGATCTTACGGGCCTGTTCCGGGCTCACGCTCGAGTGAATTGCGGTGTCGGCGTCGAACATAATTGGCGTTTCGACACACTTCTTTGCAATGCGTTCGGCCGAAAGCTGGATCGGCGTAAGCGGATTTTTTATCTCATGGGCCATTCGTCTGGCAACCTCCTGCCAGGCAGACGCCCTCTGCGCACTGATAAGTTCCGAAAGGTCCTCGATCACCAGTACGACGCCATTGTCGTCAGGCAAAG
>JAIBCA010000055.1 GCA_019694345.1 Pyrinomonadaceae bacterium
TTCTTGCCGTTGGCGGCCGGCTTTGGTTTGTTTGCTTTAGTTTCTGCCATTAGATCCCCATGATGTTGTAGCCGCAATCGACATAGATCGTCTCGCCCGTGATGCCGCTCGAAAGGTCGCTGACGAGAAACATCGTCGTGCTGCCGACCTCCGCCGCGGTCACATTGCGTTTTAGCGGCGAGCGTTCGCCGACGTAGCTGAGCAGCGATCCCATATTCTTGACGCCGCGTGCCGAGAGCGTATTGATCGGGCCGGCCGAGACCGCGTTGACGCGGATGTTCCGCGCACCAAGGTCGGCGGCGAGGTAGCGCGTCGATGCCTCGAGGGCGGCCTTGGCCACGCCCATGACGTTATAGTTCATCACGACCTTTTCGGCGCCGTAATAGCTCATCGTGACGATGCTGCCGCCGTCGGTCATCAGCGGCATTGCCGCGAGGGCGATCTGAGACAGCGAAAAGGCGCTGATCTCGAGCGCGGTGCGAAACGCCTCGCGGCTGGTGGCGACGTACTCGCCCTCGAGTGCTTCCTTAGGGGCGAACGCGATCGAATGCACGATGAAATCGATCTTGCCGTATTTTTTGCCGATGGCGTCAAACGCCGCGTCAACGGTCGCCTGATCCGATACGTCGCACTGCACGACCATCGAACCGTCGAGCGTTGCGGCGAGATCCTCGACATTTTCCTTCAGGCGGTCGGCCTGATAGGTAAACGCGAGTTTTGCACCCTGTGCGGCACACGCCTGGGCGCACGCCCAAGCGATCGAACGCTTATTGGCGACGCCAAAAATGACTCCAATTTTGTTTTCAAGCATCATATTTGTATCTCGTTTTCAGCGGCAGCTACTGCCTAGTCCGTGACGTATGTTCTCTGCAGCGATTCAAAATCCAGCAGCCTGATATCGATATCGACGGGCGTATCGGTAAACCGCCTGGTAATGAGCATTCCCCTCAGTGTTTCTTCCTCGGTCGCCGAAAGCTGCGTGACGAGCACGAGCATCAGTTTGAGCCGCAGGCGGACTTTCATATCGGCAAGATTCTTCTTGGCGACGCTGATCTTTTTGAGCATCGATTCGATCTTGTCCTGCCGCACGTCCGGCACGACCAGGAACGACACCTCGATACACGTGATCATATCCTGTTCTATCAATATCGCGTCAAACGGCGTGCTGCCCAGCTGGACGTGGCGGAGCAAGGGCAGCTTTTCTTCCTGCTGGATCTGCCTTAGGGCGAGGTCCTCGGCGACGATGTATGCCGACAAAAGGTCGCCGAGCGAATCGTCCTCGACGCCGAGCAGGCGGGCAAGTTCCTTGACCTCGAGATTGACATTCTGACGCTGGAGGGCCGGCATTGCGGCGTCCCATTTGACCAGGCGGCGGTCGCTGGTCGCCTCGAGCCGGCGGTTGCGGCTGACGTTCAGCACAATAAACGCCGCGATCGAAACGGCCGCGGCAACGATCAGCCCGACGGCCGGCCATGCGTGAGCCTGAAACGCGACGACAAGCGCCGCCGCCAGACAGACAAAGGCGATCGAGCCGGCGATGAACAGTGCGTAACCATTCGAGCGCCGCTCGAACCGTGCCAATGGATTTTCGCTTTTCTTGTCCATCGCTTACGCGCCGGCCGCGCGTTCGAACGGGATGTCGTCAAAGTGCGTCATCGTCTTGAACGCCTTGAAGCGCTGGTTGATCTCGGGGTAATCGAGCGCATCGACACGCTCGGTGCCAAACTTTTCGACGTTGAACGACGCCATCACCGAGCCGTAGATCATCGCGCGGCGGAGAATGTCGTCAGTGATCTCGTCGTGGCTGGCGAGATAGCCCATAAAGCCGCCGGCAAACGTGTCGCCCGCACCTGTCGGGTCAAAAACGCTCTCGAGCGGATATGCGGGCGTCGCAAAATAGCCATTGCGGGTAAAGAGCGTCGCACCGTATTCGCCGCGTTTGATGACGACGGCCTTGAGCCCGAGGTCCATTATCGCTCGGGCGGCCTTGTGGATATTCGGCTCGTCGGTGAGCTGGCGTGCCTCGGCGTCGTTGATGATGATGCAATCGACGACCTTTATGGTCTCGAGCAGTGCGTCCTTCATCGAAGTGATCCAGAAGTTCATCGTGTCCATTGCGACAAAACGGGCGTCGGGCATCTGCTCACGCACCTGTTTTTGCAGCATCGGCAGGATGTTTGCCAGAAATAGGAACTTCGCGTTCCGCGAATGTTCGGAAAGGCTCGGGGCGAACGTCTCAAACACGTTGAGCTGCGTGTCGAGCGTGTGCGCCGTATTCATATCGTAATCGTAGCGGCCCTTCCAGAAGAATGTCTTGCCCTCGGGCACGATCTGGATGTCGTCGGTATTGATCGCGTGACGTTTAAAGACCGCCCACTCATCGTCGCCAAAATCGCCGCCGACCACGCCGACCGCGTTGACCTGCGTAAAAAAGCTCGCGCTCAGGCCAAAATGCGTCGCCGCCCCGCCAAGGATCTTGTCCCTCTTGCCAAACGGCGTCTCCAAAGCATCAAACGCCACACTGCCCACAACTGTTAATGACATGTATTAAATAGATCTCCGAAATTTAGGTATCAAAACGCAATGCTACATTTTACACGGCAATGAGGGTTTTTGCGAACGAATCGAGATCGTGGTCACACCGGCTTTTGTCTCTATAATTTGCCACTAGCTTTAGCTAGTGGTTGCTGTCAAAAAGAATCTTGGCTTTAGCCGAACAATTCCCTTTCGGCTAAAGCCTTACTTGTATTGAATCCTATCCACTAGCTAAAGCTAGTGGCAACTTATAACAAAATTCGGAAACCTAGTTGTCTTCAAACCTTTCGAATCCTGCCCGCTCCAGAAAATCGTCGAATTCTTGCTCAAAACTACTATTCCGATGATGCACTTCCTGATTTGCAATATATCGGCGAACAGAATCAAGTCCGGCCGGACTAACCGAAACTGCAAAATACTCCTTCTGCCAGCGAAAGTTGGTCTTTGTTAGCTCATTCTGATTGATCCAATGCGACGATTCACCCTTTATCAATCGCATAGTGTCTTCCAAGGTCTGGTCACTCCCGAGCGAGACCAAACAATGAACGTGATCGAGGTAGCCATTGATCATGTCAATATAGATGCCCTTCGAGCGCGCATTCTCCCGAATGTGCTGGAACACACTCGTCCTAACTGTATCAACGAGCAAGGGCTCGTGATTCGCGGTTGACCAGACAAAATGTATCCAAACCTTTATCCACGGCATTGTTCTCGTTCGCCCCCAGAAGATTTGGCTAAAGCCCTATCTGTTCTGAATTCTATCCACTCGCTAAACCTAGTGGCAACTCATATATAGGGACGTTAAGCGTCGATATGCGGATCGATAGTCATCAGTTCGGGCTATTTGGGGAGGAGGAAAGGTGGCAAAAGCCCGTATTTGCAGGCTTTTGTTGCGTTTATTGGCGTAGTTCATCGCAAAATGAACGCGATCATTGGGGAAATGAACGCGTTCAGCAGTTCGATGAAGGCGATCATTTGCTCGATGAACGCGTCTATTTAAACTCTGAACGCGTTCATTTAAACTCTGAAGACGTTCATTAGTTCGATGAACGTGTTCATTTCCGTCCTGAACGCTTTCATTGGAACTCTGAACGCGTTCATTTGTCCGATGAACGCGATAATTTTCCCGATGAACGGCTTCATTTAAAAACTGCTTGCAATTATTTTCTAGTTTGGATTAAAATTCGGTTGCTCAGAACAAAGTCTCGGATAATGAAGGCGTTTTGAAATGCGCTGGATCGGGTATGAGACTACCCTTGAGCACCGGCGAGCTTCCCAACAAATCCATTTCCGAACTTCGCTCTCGGCGACTTCCACGGGTTCGAAATTCCCATCGATCATACGATCATTCGAATCACCCGAGCCCGTGGCCATTCCACTAAACTAAGGAGATAACGAAATGGTACCATCACAGACATGGTTTCCGACGAATCTGGCGGCGAGGGCGGCGTGGTACGCGAATTTTACGGCACAGTTTGTCGGTACGTACGCGGGGATGCTCGGGTTGACCACATACACGGGCGTGATCACGAAGGATAATGACGATTTTCAGTCGATCGCGGCGACGCGGCTGGCGGCAAAGAACTTTGACCGTGCGGTCGCCGATTTTCTGCGGGAACTGACCGAGGCCCCGATAGGCTCGCCGCAGCCGGTGTTTCCGTCCGAGAGCTTTACGGCGCCGCCCCAGGGCGTTGCGGCCGGGATATTTCAGCGGCTCGACGAGCTTCGGACGCTGATCATGGCGCAGCCGAATTACACCGAAGCGATGGGAACCGCGATGGGCATCGAGACCACCAAATCAACGCCGATCTCGCCGCCGTCGGTCAAGCCGACCATCGTCGCCGAAGCCGCCTCGACCGGTTATCATTTCTCCGTCATCGCCGGCAACCGCCAGGAAGCCGATCAATGGCGCGTCATGGTGCTGCGAAAAGGTGCCGCCGGCTGGGTCAACGCCGAGACCGCGACGGGCAAGAGCGTCGACGTTCACCTCACGCCGCAAGTCCCCGGCGAACCGGAACAAATACAGGTCCGCATTCAGCTGAGAAAGAACAACGAGGACTACGGCCAGCCCTCAGACATCGTTTATGTGACGATAAACCCGTAATGAGATCACGCAAGAGGGTCGAGATCGGCAAGTGAAAGGGCCGCGGGCGTGAAGTTCGCGGCCTTTGCTTTTGCGGACGCCCGCAATTCTTCAACGCCCGAGCTTCCACGGCGGATCCAGTCGGTTTTGGCCGGCGTGGTAGAGGCAGATGCGGTTGCCGTTGGGGTCATTGGTGTAGGCTTCGCGCCAGAGCCAAGGTCGATCGGTCGGTGGTTCGGTGAATTCGAGGCCGAGAGCCGTGAGGCATTCGTATTCGGCGTCGAGGTCTTCGCATTCGAAGTAGAGAGTGATGTCGTTCGAAGAAGGCACACTCCCCGCCGCCCGCGTCTCCGCCTCGTGGACGGACAGCGTCGAATCGCCGTCGGGGCACTCGAGCCGTGCGTACCGCGGCAGGGAATCGACTATACGTTTGAGGCCGAGCCGCTCATAGAATTCGACCGTCTCGTTCGTTTTGTCGCTGTAAATGGTGACTTGATTGAGGTTCATAGGCGGAGGCTCGACCGGTTTGGAGTCTGTTCGCGATCAGGGCTTTTGCGGTAATGCTGCGGGGAAACACCCTCGCTGCCGGTCGGGTCTCTGCCCTTTCGAAACACCCTCGCTACCGGTCGGATTTCTGCCCTTTGAGGGCTGCGAGCGTCGTTTCGGCCTCGGCCTTGTACTTGCTCTGCGGATATTTTTCGACGAGCATCCCGAGATACAACGCGGCGTCCTCGCGCAGCTTGGCGGGAGCGAACTTGACCTTTTCCTTTTCGGATTTGAGATCGACCTTTTGCTTGCCCTTGTTCTCGGACAGGTAATAGCTGCTCATGCCGGCGAGGTAAAAGAATTCGTCGATCTTGGAAAACTCAGGGTACGCCGCAAAGGTCTCCTCGAACCGCAGCAGCACTTGTTTGTAAGCCTTGCGCGCCGGCCCGAACGCCTGCCACGCGACGTCGAGGTTGTGCTTGGCGTCGGCTTCCATCAGCGGGTCGCGGTCGATAGCGGGCGTGACGTTGCGCTGGGCACTGACCGAGAGGCCCAATAACAATATCCCAAATGCGATCAGAAGAAGTTTCTTCATAAGTACAAGAGATGAGTGAAATTGCAAAATAGTTTTCTTGCAATGTCCGGCTTTCATCTCGAAGCGATGGTTTGGATGCAGCCGTGGGTTAAAACCCACGGCTAAAGTCACCTTGCCGCTACGCGGCGACACCGAAGTTTAACGGTACTTGCCGATGATCGCCTCGAGACTCTTGAACGTCTCTTCGGGCCAGTCCGCCGGTGCTGTAAAGATCGCGTTCTTGGTCGCGCCCGCGTACTGATTCGGCGTCGTTTTGGCTGCGACACGTTTTACGGCGTCCTTAAGGACGAGCTGGGCGTTGCGGACATTCTTATTGAGGTACTCGATGACCATTTCGACCGTCACATCGTCGTGGCCGTCGTACCAGCAATCGTAATCA
>JAIBCA010000067.1 GCA_019694345.1 Pyrinomonadaceae bacterium
CCGAGCACCTTGATGCTCGCAAATCGGGCGTCGGGCGCGATCCGCGAAATGATACCGGCACACGCCGTACCATGCCCGGCACTGTCACCGGCTGTCGATGGGTCAAATACGACGCGGCTGCCTTCGACACGTGCCTCGACCGACTCGACGACCTTGCCGGCAAGCTCCGGATGATCGGCCTCGATGCCGCTGTCCACGATCGCGACCGTCACGCCGCGGCCCGTGGCCTCGCGCCAGTCGTGCCTCGGCTTGAAATAGCCCGACATCGTGGATAGAAATTGTGATTCGTCGACCGACATAACCTAAAAATGCACTGTACCGCTATGATCCCAAAAAGCTCGTCTCGCCCTTTGCATCCGAATAACGCAGGATCGTCTCGAGCAGTTCGCGGCACAGACGGCGTTCGGCATCGCCTCGCGACGCCACTTCGCGAACCAGCACGGAAAGGTCCAGCCGCTCGCGGCTCTCGCTCGTGTCACGCAGTTCCGCGATCCAGTTTCGCACGGCCGAGTATTCGGCGGAGCCATCCGAACTGAGGACACGGTCGCTGAGGTCGCTGAACAGCCGTGCCGAATTATAGGCGTTGACCATCGCCGCGATCGCGTCGGCGTAGATCGCCGCCCGGTCCATCTCGTCCGGCGTAAAGGGCTCGAACGGCGGATCGCCCTTGCGGTTGATGTACTCGAGCACGCCGATCACTTCGCCCTCGTACCTGAGCGGCGTCGCGAGGATCGTCTGGGTCGAAAAACCCGTTGCCCGATCGACCTCGGCATAGAACGTATTGTCCTCGCCGACGTCGGTGACCGCCATCGGCTGGCCCGAAGACAGCACAAATCCCGCAATGCCCTTCCCCGCCGGGATGGTCATGCCGATCAAACGGTCGGCGACACGGCCGATCGCCGCCAAAAACCGCAGGTCGCCGCCGCTGCCATCGCGAACGAGCACCGACGCTTCGTCGGAGTTCATACTCGCCGCCGAGGTCGAGAGCAGTTCGTTGATCGAACCGGTGAACGGCTCGGACATCATTCTGGCGATATCGATCGTTTCGATCAGCTGTTTGAGCTTGGCCGACAATTCACTGTCATTTGGTTCGGACATAGGTGCATTTTGAATCAAATCCGGGCTGTAATCAACCGCCGTAAAAGCGAATGGATTTTACTGGAAATCGAAGCCTTTTAGAACTTTTAGCCAATCAACTTGCAATTGAACGGAGATAGTGTGCACCCCGATCGGCTGCCGGGCCGCCGGGCGTGCGAATGCAGTTTAATTACGATGAGGCGATCCATTTGGGTACTTTGCACAATCGCTCTCGCACTGCCGTTGGCGGTCGCCGCCCAACGCAGCCTCGGACTTCCGTCCGGCAACCCGTCCGATGCCGACCCGTTTCGCATCGCTTCGGGATCATCATTCTCCGCATCGGCTCCGGCAGGTCGCCGGGCTGAACTCGCCGCCGCTGCGGCAGCCGAACGGAGAAAGATCGTCGATCAACTCTCCGAAGCAGAACGTCTGATTCAGAGCAATTACGCCGGCGGCCCGAAGCCCGGCCTCGACTCGTTGACCAAGAACGCTCTGACTTCGCTGCTGCATCAACTCGATCCGCACTCGAATTTCTACGACCGCTCACAGTGGAAAGAGCTGCTTGACGAGCAGCGCAGCGGCTACGCCGGCATTGGAGCGTCGCTGTCGAGCTTTGCCCGCGGTGCGGCCGCCGATACGTATATCGTCTCGACATTTGAACGCACTCCGGCACGGCTCGCGGATCTGCGGTTCGGCGACCGGATCGTCGCTGTCAACGGCGTCAGCGTCGAGGGTTCTCCGATCGAAGAGACGCGCGACAAGATCCGCGGCCCGATCGGCACCGTCGTCCGGATCACTGTCGAACGAGCTGATTCGGGCCGCCGCGAAACGCTCACCATCAGGCGCGCGATCGTCGAGCAGCCGTCGGTGCCGGATGCGTACGTCATCGAGCGGGGTATCGGGTACATCGATCTTTCCGAGGGATTTACCTACACGACCGACGCCGAGTTCGGCACGGCGATCGCAAGGCTCAAGTCTGCGGGATTAACGTCATTGATAATCGATCTTCGTGGCAACGGCGGCGGTTTGGTAGATCAGGCCGTCAAGGTCGCCGGACGCTTTTTGCCGAACGGGACGCTCATCGTCTCGCAGCTCGGACGCACGGCCTCCGACCGGCTCGAGTGGGTATCGAGCAGCGTCTCGCCCGAAACGATGCCGCTCGTGCTGCTGGTCGATGAGAACACGGCATCGGCGTCGGAGATCGTCGCCGGCGCATTTCAGGACCGTGATCGTGCCATCATCGTCGGCGAAAAGACCTTCGGCAAGGGCCTCGTCCAAAACGTCATCGACCTGCCGTTCCGCACGGGCCTGACGCTCACGGCGGCACGCTATTTCACGCCATCCGGCCGCTCGATCCAGCGTGATTATTCGAATATCGGCCGGTATGAGTATTTCAGTCATCTAACGCCGTTGTCGGACATCGGGCAACCCTATTTTGAAGCAAAGACGCTGACCGGGCGTCGTGTTTTGGGCGGTGACGGTATCGTACCTGACGTTAACAGCTCGCCCGAACTGATGACATCGCAGCAGATCGCCCTGCTCGACCCAATGTTTGCCTTTGCCAACGACCTCGTGAATGGCCGCCTCGGGGGGCTCGCTGCAATGCCGATGTCAAACCTGCTGACCTCGACGGATACCCGCGGATCGTCGATACCTGACCTGCCGGACAGCGTTATCGGACGTCTTGTAGAATATAGGACCTCAGACGGCACAGCCGTTTCAGCCGCAACGATCACTCGCGAGCGTGAATTCATCCGCGCACGGCTTCGCCATCATATTGCGACTGCCTCGTTTGGTTCGACACTGGCCAAACGCATCCTGAACGAGATCGACCCGCAGATCAAGGCTGCCATAAGGGCGATTCCCGCCGCCGCAGATTTAAAACGAGCGGCGGATCGGGCGATACGCTCTGCCAGCAAATAAAAACGGCCCCTCAGCCGAAGCCAAAGGGCCGTGATCCGATAACTGACCAACTAGAAGCTGATCTTGCCGGAAAGCTGAATACGCCTTGCGTTGTTCGTCACCGAATCGTTGATACGGCCAAAGATCGTCGATGTGATGACCGCTGTCGGGTTATCAAACGACGGATTATTGGTCAGGTTCCGGGCATCGACCCGAAAGGCAAACTTCACCCGCTCAGTGATACCGAAAGACTTGGAGAGCGACGCGTCCGTCTGGAAGTACCGCGGTGCCAGGAAGAAGTTGCGGCCCGTATTGCCGATCGTTCCCGGTGCGGGCGCCGTAAACAACCCACGGTCGGCCGAGTCGAACCAGAAATTACGTCCCGATTCGAGCACCAGGCTGCCCATGTCACGCGTACATCCGCTGCAGTCCGCTGTCGATTGAACGACGTTGCTCAGGGTGTTGATGCCCGAGTAGACCGTGAACGGACGGCCCGACTGCCAAATGACCGTTCCCGACAACTGCCATCCGCCGACGATGTAATCGACAACGCGATTGCCGCTCGAGAGCCATTTGCCCTTGCCGAACGGAAGCTCGTAAACGTACGTTCCCTGAAACACGTGGCGGCGGTCAAAATCGGACCAGGCGTAGTTCAGTTTACGATCGCGTAGGTCGAACGGTGTGCTCGATGCCGACTGGACCGAACCGGTCGATACGGTACTAAGCGACGGATCCCATGACCGGTTATCCATCGATTTTGACCAAGTGTAGGCAAGTTGGAAGCCGAGTCCGTTCGTGATGCGACGTTTGAAGATGAATTCAAACGCTTTGTAATTTGAATAGTCGTTGCTGTCGAAGACGTTCAAACCGCCCGTAAACTGAGTGAACGGCTGGAATACGAACGGATTGTTTGCCGTTCGGCTGATCAGCTGAACGCCGGTTGCCGTACAAATTCCGTTCGTCACGTCGGCCGCCTGACACAGACGCTGCGAGACGCCGAGTGCCGCAGAGGCGACACTGCCATTGGCGATCGAGGCCGTGTTAAGGCCGCGGAAGGTCGTCGTGCCGGCGTTGTTTGCCGCGTTGCCCGTGAACAGGAAATTGATCAGCGGGCTGTTGTACGCCGCATTGGCGCGGATCGCATTGAAAGCCTCAAGAAAGCTCTCGTTGATGCCCGGCACACGTGCAAAAACGTTGACCTGGTTCACGTTATACCCGCCCAGCAGGTGGACGCCGTGCTTGCCGATATAGTTGAACTCAAATACGTTGTTCTTTGTGATCTCACGCTGAAAGCTGACCGACCACGAGTGTATCTGCGGAAACTGCAGGTCAGGGTCGATAACATTGATCGAGCCCGTTCCGAATGCCGGCGGCTGTCTCAGAGCGGTCGTCGTCGATGTCGGGAACAGCGTGCTATAGACCGGGCCGAGATTGCGGTAGAGTCCGCCGGCCTGCCCGTATGCCGAGTTGGTCGCAGCAGTGTTGTTTCCGGGTGTGCCCTGGAAAATCGACGAGCCGAAAAGGAATGTCGCGATCCTGTCCGAAGAAATTCGGTAATTGGCACGGATCGACGTCTTGCCCGATTTGAACGGATCCCACGCAAATCCGACCGACGGCAGGAATTTGCTGTAATCATTCTTGAACAGGTCGCCCTCGACCCATTTTAGAGTATTTGACGGTGCCGCTCCGAGCTTGACAGGCTGATCAGGCCGCAGGATCGGACGATTGTCCACCTGGGGATTAAGCTTGGCTTCCCAGCGAAGTCCGATGTCAAAAACGAGGTTGCGCCGTGCGCGCCAGTTGTCCTGAACGTAAAAATCGTATTCGTTGTAAAACGCACGATTGATCCAGCGTGTACCCGCCGGTTCCCAGCCCCCGCCGTTAGACACGAACGCCTGCGAAATGGTTCCGACACGGCCGATTAGGTCGTTGATCGTGTTCTGAAGACGCGTCAGGTCAGTCGCGTTGATGCTTGTCGCACCAGCCGCCGGCAAACCGTATCCGGTGTAACCGCCGGCACCGCTGAATGTCACGATCGGTTCGATCGCACTGCCCGAAACAGACGAACGGTCGTCGGTATGACGTCCGAAGCGCAGGTTCGCACCGGCTTTGATGGTGTGCGGCGAAAAGTCAAAAGTAATGTTGTCGACAAACTGCCACGTCCGAAGGAATCGGGCGTTGTAAGAGAAATTCGTATTCGGCGTTGCCGCGTTTATGAATGCGAACGGCAGTAGCGGATCCGGCGTCGGCGTTGCGAACTTGAATCCGAATCGGCTGTAACCGAAAACCACCTCATTGGTAAATCTCGCTGTCGGCGACCAACGCCAGTTGATAGCGAGATTCTTGGGCGTGCGGCCGGTATCCACAAAGTTCGGCGAATTGGGGAATATCGGACGGCCGCCGTTACCCGAGTCGCCGAGACTAGTCTGGCTGCCCATCGCCCAACGAACGTAGAACGCATTTTGATCGTCGAGTTTGAAGTCAAATTTTGTCGTCAGATCGTACTGACGTTCACGCTGCGGCGACGCGAAATTATAGCCGGCGGTATTTAGGCCGTCACCGGTCGAAAAATTGTTCGGCAGCGGCATTGCGTTAAGGTAAGCCGCAAGCACCGGGTCGATCGAAACCGGTGCAGTCGTCGCTATGTTGTAGCTCGAAATACACGGGCTGTTGGTCGGCGGGGTTCCGGTACAGGCCGGCAGGACCGGGTTACCGGCTCCGTCAACTGCCGCAGTCGCCGAACCTGCCGGTGCGTTTGCACGGCCGACGACATATCGGAACAAGCCCGCACGTGCCGCCGAGGTGTAAACCGACCGGGTCACCAATGCGGTGTCGTATGCGGCGAGCTTCTGTAAATTGAAGAAAAAGAACAAACGATCTTTTAGCAGGCTCTTGAAAGACGTTTCATGGCCAAGGCCGAATGTGGGTACCGGACCGCCGAGACTGCCGCCGTAGATGTGCTGGACGAACTGTTCCTTCGGTAAACCAGCGATCGTGATCGGGTACGATTTGGCGTTGAACCGCGGCGTCTGGTAATAGTCGAAAAGGTTGCCGTGAAACTGGTTCGTGCCCGAGCGTGTGACGAGCGTTACCTGAGCTCCGCTGCTGCGGCCAAGTTCGGCCGTGAAATTGCTCGTCACGATCTGAAATTCCTGCACCGAATCGGGATTAGTCCGAAGCGGGGTAAAGTTCGAGCCGCCTGCGCTCGACTCGTTGATATCGATCCCGTCGAGCGTAAAGTTAAAGGCACGGTCGCGCGAGCCGTGAACATTGACCGCACCGCCCGTGTTTCCGCCGAAAACGACGCCGGGCTGGAAGTTAAGCAGATCGAGCGGGTTACGGCCGCGGGCGCCGACGATCGGCAAGCTTTCCAGCGTTCGCTGCTCGACTGTGCTGCCGATATTTCCTGACGTGCTCGTTTGGACCACCTCGGCCGTCCCGGTAACTGTGACGGTCGCCGAGACGTCACCGACCTCGAGAGCCACATTAATGGTCGATGGCTGGTTGATCAGGGCGGCGTTGCCGGTCGAGACAAACTTCTTAAAGCCTGATTTTTCAACCGTCACATCGTACGTACCCGCTTGGATCAGGTCAAAGACGTATGCGCCGTTGTCATTGGTCTGTGTCGAGAATGACGTACCTGTTCCCTGACGCTTGATCGTCACCGTAGCACCGGCGACGGCTGCACCCGACGTGTCTGCGACCACACCCGTAATACGCGAGGTCGTTCCCTGTGCAAACGCCGAAAACGAAAATAACGCTAACGACGCAATAACTGCGATGTTGCGGAATAGCCGATCTGCTCTCATCATTTTTCCTCCAAAAGGCAGCGAATTTAACTTGTGTTACCCGACGAAGGCCGGGCGGTCGTGCCGAAATTTAGAGGTAAGATAGCACAGGTTTAACATTCTGTTAACCTGCAAGAGATGTTTGGCGATTTTTTTTAATTTCTATCGAACGTATTCGATGATGGTGCCGCCCGCTCCGACCGCACATCCGTATTTTTTGGTCATGTAGAGGCCGTAAAGATGGGCTCGGGTGTTGCTTTCTTGTCGTATCCACGTACGGCCTTTGTCTGCAGATCTCAGGACCGTCCCGCCGTAGCCGACGATCCATCCGTTCTTGTCGTCGGCAAAATCGACCCGCAGGAATGTTTCCTTAAAATTGGTAACGACCGTTTGCCAGGTCGCCCCGCCATTCTCGGTGCGGAGAATGGTGCCGGATTTGCCGACAATGTAGCCCTCATAATCGTCACGGAAATCGACGTTGTAAAGCGGCATCTCGGTACCCGAAGACTGTGCCCGCCACGTCGCGCCTCCGTCGGTGGTTGCAAAGATCACGCCATCGTCGCCGACGATCCAACCGTGCGAACTACCGTTGAAATCGAGATGAATTAGTTCTTTTTTTGAGGGCACGCGGATGCGCTGCCATGTGTCGCCGGCATCTTCGGTCTTCATTGCCAGCGAGTCGATGACGTCGCCCTTTGCATTAAGTATCGATCCGACAACGACACCACGCTTTTTGTCCGCAAATTTGATACTGAGAAACTCCGGCGTGCCATTCGGAAAATCGCCGGAGCGAAAGATCCGCGTCTCCTGCCATGTCCGTCCGCCGTCCTTGGTGATGAAAAGCTTTCTGCCGGCAACAAGATAACCATTGTCGTCATTGCGAAAATATATCTCATTGATGTCGTCCGGGGTGTTGAGCGGGTATTTGTCCCACGTTTTGCCGCCGTCCGATGTTGACGCCAGATATCCGGCGTCGCCGGCGACAAACCCGCGTGTCGCCGATGTGAAATACACGGCCACCAGATCGACCTTTTCCGCGGTAGCACGGGCCGCCCAGTCGCCCTGTGCGGCCGCCGACATCCCGCTGACACAGATCAACAAGATAATGATGAGAATTTTCGACAAGTTGCTTTCCCCCAATTACGCCAGAATGGAGATCTTTCCAGGCCGAAACCGGCACGACGCCGCATCCGGACGAAAGAAAAGGTGACATGAAAACATAGAATAACCTTTCTACGGATCAAAATCACCTTTTCCGATGCCCTAACCGGGGGCCGCGTTTACTGCATTCGTCATTTGGTGACGCGATAGACCTTGCCCTTCCACACGACGACGACCTGTTCGCCGAGTGACAGATAGGGTGCGAGGCCGCTTTCGGCTGACACCAGCCTGAAGTACTCGTCGCTGCCGAACTTGACCGTCACTTCAGGCATGCCGGCGGTCTCGGAATAGTCCGAATCTACCCAAACACGGTTCTGGCTGGTAAAATTCTTGTTCGCGACGAACTGGTTATTTACCGTGTTAGCGAGCAATATCTGCTCGGTCGCGTCCTTCTTTTCGTCGGCCACGACGATCGTGTTCGACTGCATCGAGTTCTGCTGCACGCTCAATTGCACGGCACCCGCACCGCTCTTTTCCCTGATCGCTTTGGCAGCCGGCATCGCGCGGACCGCATCCATCGACATTCCCTGCCGAATGTTCGAAAGTGACCCGTCGGTCGCCAAATATGACGTATAGGGGGTCACGAGTCCATATCGCGTACCCAGCTCGACTACCTCGTCCTTGGTCTCTTTGGTTTCGCCGTTCGCCCGTATCTGCTCTAGCAGCCAGCCTACGCGGCGGCTCGCCCAAAGCCGCGGCAAGAAATTGTTCTGATCGTCTCGATACGGGAAATCGAGTCCGCTGTAATTGAACGTCTTGTTTTCCTTGCCCGCTTTTCCGGTCAGTCTGAGCGTGATGTTCTTGAGGTCGTTCGAATTCTTGTAACGCCCGACGATCATCATCTGTCCGCCACGAAAAATATCGGTGAGCTTTCGCGGGTACGTATATTCCGGCAGCAGCGGCCCGAAATCGAGTTCGATGTCCGAGAGAACCGGCGAACTGACCCGTGAAAAAAAGTTTGATACTTTGACCTCGAGATCTTCTTTTGGTTGGACATAGTCCGAAATGCCCGAATTCTCAGATCCGATCCGGTCGAGCAGCGTCGTGTTGACGTCATATCCGAAACCGAATGGAAAGATGCGCACATCTTCACTCTTCGAACCTTTGAGGTTCGCGATGATCTTCTCGACATTTGATTCGCCGACCGTCGGCAGCCCGTCGGTCATAAATACGAGCATCTTCGGGCGATCGCCTTTTTCGAACAACTTCAACGAGGCGATCAGCGAATCGTTGATGTTCGTACCGCCGCTCGGACTAAGACGTTCGATGAACTCCTCGGCACGCCTTCTTCCCTTAGCATTCGCCGCGATCAAACCGCGTTCCATCAAATGCTCCTCGCCGGCAAAGTTAACAATATTGAATCGATCCCCTTCGCGAAGTGTCCGCACCCCGAACAACAGCGCCTTGCGGGCCTTTTCCATTTTGCCCTCGTCCGCCATCGACCCCGATGTGTCGAGCACGAAGACTATATCCTTGTTCACCAGTTCGCGATCCGCGAGTTCGTCCTTCGGCGACAGCATCAGCAGGAAGTATCCGTCCTTGCCGGGCTCACGATAGGTCACCAGCGACATTCCAAAATCATTGTTCGACAGCCCGAAGAACAGCTGGAAGTCAGTGTCGTTACCCTTGGTCTCAAACGAGACCGACGCCGCCGTTTCGCCCTTTCGCTTGACGTCGATCAGATGCGACGGAGAATAGATATTCCGAAGTGCCTCCTTTCCGACGATCTCGATCTTGCCCGAAACCGTACCGAACCGCTGTGCCGCCTGGCCGCTCTGTGGACGATAAATGCCGTCCTCCATCGGCAAAGGCATTCGGTTCGCCCATACGTTTCGGCCCGTACCCAGCGGATATCGGTACGAGACCGTGCCGGATTCGGCCTTTAGAACCTCTGAATAGGTCAACTCTAGCTTTTTGTCGGAATTCGGCGGGATCGGAAAGATCGATGCCTGAAACAGGTTTTTGCCGGCATACTCGAGCAAGCCGGGATCGCGTTGCCGCCTGACGATCTCGTCGTAGATCCTGCGGGCCTCTTCGCGGGAGCGGACCTCGCCGACCAGCTTTTTGCCGTTCTCCCAGATCGCAAATTCAACTACGGACGCGGTCTCGGGGATCGGAAAAAAATACGTCCCTTCGAGCGTGTACTGGGTGTCATTTCTAAATATCTGCACGATATGGGTCGTCGCGACCTGGCCGTTGATCTTGGTGTCGAGTTCGATCGATTTGACCGGTAGCGCGTTCGGCAATGGTTGGGGCATCGGCCTCGGGATCGGCCGGCAAGGGCGAATATCGCAAACTATCGGGATCACGACGCCTTGGGCAGACGCTGAAACGACCGATAACAAACTTAAGAACGCTGCGATCGAGATGGCGACGATGCTTCTGAACTTCATGGTGAGCCTCCGGAGGGTCAATTGTCGATTTATTTGGGCGCAATACCCTTGTTATATTAGGAACGGCTCAAAATCGCTTTCTTGCAGGAATCAGACCAGTTTTTCACAAATATTTTCGCGATGGTCCGGTCACTAGTTTTCTTTTGGGTCCGCAAGTGCGTCGTCGATCTCCTTTTCCAACTTGAACCGCAGTTTTTCGACCATTGCGTCGGCCCGTTGGACCGAGGCCGTCAGGTTTGCCCGCGAGGCCTGGACCTCAACGAGCAAGGCTTGCAGATTTTGCTTTTCGGCGTCGAGCGAACGCTTTCGCGCTTCGCGAACTTCCTCGGGCTTCATCGAACCCGAGAATGTGGCCGAGCGGTTGATAAGCTCCGGACGGCTGTCATATTCGATCTGATCGAGCCTTGATTTGAGCGTGTTCTCCTTCTCGAGCATTTCAAAAAGCTGTTTGCGAAGCCCGTCAGCGCGCTGTTCAGCCTTTGTCAGAATATCCAGGTTGAGCAGCAGCCGCTTTTGATTCTCATCGTATTCGCTCGTTTTCGCTGCCTCGAGCTTTTTAATTCTCGCCGTCAGGTCCTTGACGTTTTGCGACTGGTCCTGAGTTGGCTGCTCGGCCTGTTTGACGGCCCCTGGTTCGACAAAAACTAGCGGCTGAGCCTGATCGTCAGCACGGCTTATGATCTCGGCCCCTGAGGTCGTCACTGGCGGAGTCGGGGTCGGCTTAACCGACGGTTTCTTGCGACCGGTCTGGCCGAGTGACGCGGTCGCCAAAAACGCCAGACACGTGATGGCGAAGAGCATCGTGAACAACTGTCTTCTAACGGTCTTTCCAATCATTTCGATCTTTTCTCCGACGCCTTCGGCTTGTCCGCGATAAAATCGCCGCGAACCAACTCGACCGCGTTTTTCGCGAGCCCGACGAAAGGGATCGCGTCTATTCCCGAATTGATAACGCCCTTGACCAGCCCCTTGTTGCGAATGTCGCTGCCAACCAGGATGATAGCGACCGCCGTTCCGCCAAAAGGTATGGTCTTTGCCACGCGTTTGGCGACCTGCCAGCCGCCGGCGTGGGCCAGTTTGCGCTTAATGCTGTGTTTCTTTTCGCTCATCCAAGCCCTAGTCTATACTTGCGTTAATTTGATGACAAAAGCATACTTTTCTTTGCACGGGAAACACGTGGCAAAGTTCCAATTTTCAATAAAGTAATGCCTCTTCGAATCGAGCAGCTTTCAAAACGTTACGGCAACAATTGGGCCCTTCGCGACATCGATTTCGATGCCGAAGATGGTCGAATATTCGGCATTTTCGGCGGTACCGGCTCAGGTAAAACCTCTTTGTTGCGGTGTATCGCCGGTCGTGAACGGATAAACGGAGGCAAGATCGACACCGGCGGTGCATCAGTTCACCTCGATCAGGACAAAAAGGACGGCGGCATTTCGGCGATCTTTGGAAAGCGACAGGCCGGCGTATCCTCCGGACAGGCGAAGATCAACGATTTTGAGCGTTCGATCGACAGCAAGGCCTCGGTGCTTCTGTTCGATGACCCATTTGTCGGCATAGACGAGACCTTTCGCGAAAAGTTGTTCGTTCGCCTGCGTGAGGCGGCTGATGCGGGCAAGACCGTGGTCTTTGCATCGTCGGACTTTCAGCAGATAGCCGAGCTTTGTGATCGGATGATGGTTCTGGTGGACGGTAATGCGCGGCAGACCGGATTTCCGCAGGAGGTCTATGAGAATCCGGATTCAAGCGACGTTGCGGCGATCGTCGGCCGAAACAACCTGTTCGCCGCCCGGCGCCTGACCTCGACCAATGCCGAGATGCCCGAATTTTTTTCGATCGACGGCGAGCACCGTCTTTTCGCACAGCCGACCAATAATCTAAGGATCGGTGCGATCAATAAGAACGTAACGCTGGCGATTCGCCCCGAACATATCTCGATCACGTTTGGAGCATCATTCCCGGAGGACAATTTGCTCAAAGCGGTCGTAACCGGTATCCGCTTTTTCGGCGAAACGACGCTCATCGACCTCGACGCTGGCGGCCTGCGGCTTTCAGCCCGGGTATTTCGCGTCGTCGGCCTCAACATCGGCGAAGAATGCATGATCGGAATGCCGCCACACCGGATCCTGGTCTTGAAGGACTAACCACTAAAACACTCGAATGGCTATTCCGTCGGCAGTGTCAGGATGATGTGCATCCGACGGTTCTTGCCCTTGTTTGCGGCCGTCGTATTCGGCACCAGCGGTATCGTATCTGAAAATCCGCGTGCCCGGACGCGGGCCTCGTCCACACCGATCGACTTGATCTTATCGGCAACGATCTTGGCCCTCGCGTCGGTCAGTTCTTTCAGCTGTCCGGGGTCGCCGCCATTGTCCGTGTGCGATTCGATCGCGATGTAGTAGTCCGGATTGCTTGCCAGTATCTCGGCGATCGACGTCAACTTGCCATCGGACTGTATCGCGAGCGTGCTCGATCTTGAACCCGCCCACATCGTCTCAGGCAGGACCAGCACGATCGCGTCATCGACACGAGCAACCTGGCCAAACCGCTTTAGCGAGTTCATGAGTTCGCCCTCGCCGGCCCGAATTCGAGCCAATCTCGCATCGCGCTCGGCCTTGGCCTGAGCCGCCGCCTTTTCGTTCTCAATTGCGGCGAGCTTCGTTTTGGCATTTTCGGCATCGAGCCGTATGCGCCCGATCTCTTCACGAAGCCGTCCGTTCTCATCGCGAAGTTCCTTCATCTGCGTGAGATAGTTTGATGAGTCGCGTTCGGCTAACTCGCGGCTGCGGGTCTCGCGTGCCAGCTCTGCCTTAAGGTCGTCGATCTGATTCTGCAGGTCAGTATATCTCTCTTCCGCCCGCCGGGCTTCGGCGTCCGACCGAGATTTTTCGTTACGCTTCTCGCGCGCTTCCTTACGCACCTGAGCCGTCGTTTCGGCTTTTACCGAAGCACTTATCGACTGTCGTGCCGCAATATCGACCGACTCGGCGTCGCGGCCCGCTTTCCAAGCGGCATCCGCATTTTGAAACAGCACCTCGGCCTCACGAAGTTCCTCAGGAGCGTCACGCTCGGCCCCCGCAAACTTTGCAAGTGCTATCGCCTGCTTTGCCTGCAGCACGGTTGAGGGCGTTTTGGCGTAATCGACCTCGGCGATCTCGGGCGTCCGCGAATCTCGAAAAAAATCGCTCGAGTTGCCAAAATACTGCACTGCCGGCGTAGTGCTGATGACCTTGCCGGTCGTTGAGTACGGGCTGAGATTCTCCATCATGATCTCCTGACTCGGGCGGCGAACCAGAAAGTGCGGTTCAGCCGTGATGATCAGGGCAAATGTCTGGAGCGGCGTCGTCACGGTGATCTTCGAATCAAATTCGAAAAAGCCCCTCCGCTTGATCTCGCCCAGATTGGATATCGCACCATCCGGCGAGATCGCCCACACGACGTACGTCGCGTAACCGGCACCTAGTTCGAACGGCCGCGGCATTTTAGAAACTGACAGTTCGATCTGCGTGCCGTTTCGGCTCGTCCGTTTGACCCGGGCCTCACCTTTCATTCTTGGAAATCTCGTCGTACCGCGAAACTGCACCATCACCAATTCGTCAAGCGGATACGTCGCGGCCGTCGTCCGCCGCGGTACATCGACCTGTGCAAACACTGCTGCCGACGTACCCAAAATCAGCAAAAAAATGATAGCGATCGTCGCGAATGAGTATTTTTTCATATAAATGATGAGTGGATTACAGGAAGTACTTTAGAAAAGATGCCATAATTCAAACGCGGGTTGCAACCTTAAGAACTTGGACATCGACGGCTCAACTAAAGTATATTCAAGTATTTGCGACAGGCCGCGATAGGCAATGGAAGATCTCAAACGACTACTCAGATACGTTCGCCCGCACTGGTTCATCTTTGTAATGGCGTTGGTCGCGATGGTCCTCGTCGCGGTCTTCGAGACCGCTACGGGTGCACTCCTCGTGCCGATCTTCGATCAGTTTTTGCCCGGACAGGGATCGAAGACGATCTTTGACCTCAACAGCCTGATCCCGAAAGATGACTGGATGCGGGCGTGGATAGTCATCTCGGGGCTGCTTTTTACCTTTACGGTCTGTAAGGGCATTTCCGAGTATTTTTCGTCGTATCTGATGGCAAAGATCGGACAGACGGCTGTCCTGCGTTTGCGGCAGGAACTATACGACCACCTGCTGAACCAATCGGCTTCATTTTTCGAAAATCACCGGACGAATTTTCTCGTATCACGGCTGATCGTAAATTGTGCGGCGATCGAACTCGCCGTTTCCGCCAATCTGCGCGACGTGCTTCGCGAGTCGTTCATGCTTGTGTTCTTTATATCGGCGGCATTTTACTTCAATTGGCGTTTGATGCTCGGGGCGATGGTGCTCGGACCGGTGATCGGACTCCTGACTTCGCAGTTTAGCCGCCGCCTGAGGGCACTCTCACATGAAGCGGTCGAGGGTAACAAATCGCTGACCGACACCGCTCAGGAGGCGATCGCCAATCACCAGATCGTCAAGGCATATGTCGCCGAAGAACGCGAGAACGGCCGGTTCGCCAAGATGGCCCGCGTCATCTCGAACGCGAACCTCCGCGGATTCAGGATCGCGGCGATCTCGCCGCCGACAATTGACATAATCGGCGTGGTCGCGCTCGTCGTGCTCTTCTACTTTGGTCTGCGCGAGATCAATGCGGCCCGGATGGATTCGGCACAGTTTTTCACCTTTCTGTTCTTCCTGTTTCGCAGCTACGATCCGATGCGAAAGATATCGAGGCAGCACAACGAGATCTCCAAGGCGTTCGCCTCGGCTCGCGACGTTTGGGACATTTTGGACGAACAGGACCGCATGCCCGAAAAGCCCAATGCGGCCGACTTGCCCGTGCTTTCAGACGCCATTCGGCTGAACGGCGTTTCGTTCAAGTACCGTAACAGCGATAAACAGATACTCGAGAACATCGACCTCGAGATACCAAAGGGCTCGATGATCGCGCTCGTCGGCGAGAGCGGAGGCGGCAAATCGAGTCTCATCAAGCTCATCCAGCGGCTCTACGACCCGACCGGCGGAGCGATCACCTGGGACGGGATCGACCTTCGCGATGCCCGGATCGTCAGCCTGAAACGAATGATCGCGCTTGTCACGCAAGAAACGGTCCTGTTCAACGACACCGTTGCGTACAACATCTCGTACGGCAAGCCCGACG
The DNA here is from genome assembly GCA_019694345.1 of Pyrinomonadaceae bacterium. Taxonomy (GTDB): domain Bacteria; phylum Acidobacteriota; class Blastocatellia; order Pyrinomonadales; family Pyrinomonadaceae; genus OLB17. The sequence continues at coordinate 15,533 of JAIBCA010000067.1, forward strand.
CGACACCCAAGGAGATCGAGGACGCCGCCCGTGTAGCTTTTGCCCATGACTTTATTTCGCAACTGCCGAATGGCTATGACACGCAGGTAGGCGAACGCGGCACGATGCTCTCCGGCGGCCAACGGCAGCGGATCGCCATCGCCCGGGCCGTATTGGTCAATGCTCCGGTGCTTATTCTCGACGAGGCAACATCGGCCCTTGACACCGAGAGCGAACGCCTTGTCCAGCGGGCTCTCGGCAACCTGACGCACGACAAGACGTCCGTCGTCATTGCCCATCGGCTGTCCACTATCCAACGTGCCGACAAGATCGTCGTGATGGAAAAGGGGCGCATTGTCGAATCCGGGACGCATGACGAACTGCTCGCCGCAGGCGGACGCTATAAAACGCTCTACGACATTCAATTTGCCTCTGAGGCACAGATCACTCCCGAGACAGACGATAAATTATGAGATCAATGACCGGTTTTGGCCGTGCGACCGCGGCCGGCGACAACTTTTCGATCACCGTCGAGCTGAAGACGGTCAACAACCGATTTCTGGATGTGAATCTGCGGCTGTCGAGCGAGATCCAATCGCTCGAAACTGCTATTAAACGGACGATCGGCAACCGGCTTTCGCGCGGCCGCGTCGACGTCAATGTTCAGTACGAACGCAGCAACGAGGTCAGCTACGAGATCAATCGGCCGATGATCAACGGCTATCTGGCGGCGATGCGGTCGATGAAGCACGAGTTTGACCTGGCGGGCGAGCCCGACCTCAACGTCATCGCACGTTTACCCAATGTCGTCATCCCGAGCAAGGCCGAGGCCGGGCCCGAGTTCTTTGCCGCGATCGAATCCGTCCTCGGAGACGCCCTCGACGATCTTGAGAAAATGCGTGAGATCGAGGGTGCCTCGCTCGCCGATGAACTCAACTCGCGCCTGGCCGGTATCGAGGGCCGTCTGCCCGCGATCGAAGAAGAGTCCGGAAAGGTAGCGGCCGAATACCACGACCGGCTGCTCAAGCGGATGAACGACATGCTCGCCAAGACCACGTCGCAGATCGATATCGATCAGGGCCGTCTTGCTCAGGAAGTGGCATATCTGGCCGATCGCGCCGACATTTCCGAGGAGATCACCCGTCTCAGGACGCATATCGACCATTTTCGATCGATCATGTCCGACGAAAAGGACGTTGGCAAACGCCTCGACTTTCTCACACAGGAACTTAACCGCGAGGCGAACACCATCACGTCCAAGACCAACAATATGGTCGTGAAAGAAAATGCACTTGCCGTAAAGAGCGAAATTGAGAAAATTCGCGAACAGGTGCAGAATGTTGAGTAGAAAATGCTAGGCCGATTCATCATCATCAGTTCACCATCGGGCGGCGGCAAGGGCACGCTCATCAAAGAGGTGCGCGGCATCATGCCTGAACTTGGATATTCGGTCTCGTATACGACTCGGTCACAGCGTTTCGGCGAGGAGGACGGTCGGGAGTACCACTTCGTTACCCGGGACGAATTTCAGGATCTGATCGACGAAGGCGAGTTTCTTGAGTACGCTGAGGTGCACGGAAATCTCTACGGGACCTCGATGCGTGCGAGCGAAAAGGTGTTTCAGACCGGCAAGGATCTGATCGTCGAGGTGGACGTCCAGGGCGCTGTCCAGATCATGGAAAAGCTCCGCGGCGAGTGCATCAGCATCTTTATTCTGCCGCCGTCCTTCGAGGTGCTCAAGGCGCGGCTGACGGCCCGTGCGACCGAGGACCAGGCCGAGCTAGAGACGCGGCTGCGTAATTCCTTCGACGAGGTGATGCAGTATTCGCGTTTCAAGTATGTCGTCGTCAACCAGGAACTGCCGGCCGCCACACGCCAGATCGCGTCGATCATCATCGCCGAACGGCAGCTGCTCGATAGACAAAGCGACCACATTCAGGGTATCCTTGATAGTTTCGATGCTTGCAAGCATCAATATCGCTGATCGAGAAAATTTATGGCCGAAGAAACATTGATCGAAACCGAAGAGCACGAAGAAGTTGCCGAGACCATCGAACCGCCTGTAATTGATTCGAAGTATCGAATGATCATCCTTGCCGCACAGCGTAGCAAGCAGCTCCAGCGTGGAGCCAATTCACGGACCGATGTCGATATTCGCAAGAACAAGCCGACGCGCGTCGCGATGAAGGAGATCAACGAACGCAAGGTGAACTTCACGTTTACCGACCAGAGCGAAGCACCGGCCGAGGACGCGGTCTAAAGTCTGCTTTTCTAATAAATTAAATAAAGGCCGTCCTTTCGGACGGCCTTTCATCGTTTTCGCTCGAGCTACATTCCCTTGTAATCAGGCCCGCCGCCGCCCTCGGGCGTTACCCAGTTGATGATCTGGTACGGATCGGCAATGTCGCACGTCTTGCAGTGAACGCAGTTTGAAAAATTGACCTTCAGTTCCTTGCGGCCGGTTCCGGGGTTCTCTTCCATTTCATAGACCGCCGCCGGACAAAATTTCTCACACGGATTACCGTATTCCTCGGCGCATCGCGTCGAACATATCTCGGTGTCCAGAACGTGCAGATGCGCGGGTTGGTCCTCGTCGTGCGAAACTCCCGCGTAAAAAACGTCGGTCGCCTTGTCAAAGGTCAGTTCCTTATCGTACTTAACGCCCGCGTACCGCGAAGCGTCGCCCGCGTTCTGTGATAGCTTCTGTATGCGTTCGTGCCCGGCGACATGATGCTCTTTGGGCATAAATCCCCAAGCAAGCCCTCGTGTCAGGAACTGCAGCCCGGTGTTTATCAGCGCCGACCATCGGCCTTTCTGAAACGCTCCGTGGAAATTGCGGACCGGATACAGTTCGTCGTAGATCCAGCTCAGATTCACCTTTTCCTCAAAGTGCTTGAGTGTCTTCGACGAAAAATCGCCGTGCTCGAGTGCACCGACGATCGTCTCGGCAGCGAGCATGCCCGATTTCATCGCCGTATGAATGCCCTTGATCCTTTGCCCATTGAGGAACGAAGCGCAGTCGCCGACAAGCAGCACACCGTCCGCGTACAACTGCGGCATCGTAAAGTAACCGCCCGCGTTGATCGTCTTGGCACCGTACTTGATCATCTTTCCGCCCTCGAGCACCTTGGCGACCATCGGATGGGTCTTGAATTTCTGAAATTCGGCATGTGGGTCGATCGTGGGGTCCTCGTAATCGAGTCCCGTCACATAGCCGATGCTGACGGCGTTGCCCTTGAGGCCGTAGATCCAGCCGCCGCCGTAGGTTCGTGTATCGGACGGAAAACCGAGCGTGTGGACGACCTTGCCCTCGGGGAAATTACCTTCGGGGAGTTCCCAAACCTCTTTAATGCCAAGCGAGAACACCTGTGCTTCTTTGCCCTTGCTAAGCCCGAGGCGTGACGTCAGCTGCTTGGCCAACGAACCACGCGAGCCCTCGCCGAGCACGGTGACCTTTGCGAGCAGATCGACGCCCGATTCGAAATTGGCTTTTTGTTTGCCGTCCTTGTCGATGCCCTTATCGCCGGTGCGAACGCCGATGACGGCGTTGTTCTCGTCATATAGCACTTCGGCGGCCGGAAATTCGGGAAAGATGTTGATACCCGCTTCTTCACACTTTTCGCCGAGCCACTCGCACATCTTGCTGAGGCTGACGATGTATTTGCCCTTGTTTTTGAGCGGCGGCGGTATTATTGGGGAGTTTATGCCGCGATTTTCCATCAGGTACCAGAACGCATCCTCGGTCACGACCGAATCGACCGGGCAGCCCTGATCGAGAAAGTCCGGCATCAGCTCGCGGATCGCTTTTGGGTCCATCACTGCGCCTGACAGGATATGGGCTCCGACGAACGGGCCCTTTTCGACAATGGCGATCTCGATATCGCCGATCGCCGGCCCATGCTTGATGCCCTTTTCGACAAATTCGTCGTGCTTCTTGATCTCTGCCTTTAGGTGAAGCGCAGCCGCCAGGTTTGCCGGCCCGGCCCCGACAAACACCACATCCATCTCGATCTGTTCGCGTTCTATCATATTTTTTCGTGTCGCCACCTGTCATAGCGGGTGGAGCAGTAAAATGAATGACGATTCAGTTGAGACAGAGTATATCAAACCATTGCCAGAAAAACGACCGGTAGTGGGTGTGGCCTTTGTCTGCTAAAATCGTCCGGTGTCCAACCTCACACACAAATTAATGGCAACAGCGTATTTTCTGGCTGTCGCCGCCGCGTCGCTCACATTAGGCTGTGTGAAAAAAAACGCCGTCAACCCGCGGCTCGCCGGCGAAATGCCCAATAAAATACTCTGGGCATGGGAGCGGCCCGAAGACCTTCGGTTCATCGACAACAAAGAATTTGGCGTTGCGTTTCTGGCTCAAACCATTTATTTGAAAAATTCGGACGTCACGCCGAAGTTGCGTCGGCAGCCGCTCGAGGTCGCCCCCGGAACATATCTTATTGCCGTCACGCGCATCGAAACCGATAAGGACGGGGCCAAGCGGCCAACATTCGACGCCGATTCGATCTCGCGGATCGCGTCGCTCGTCCAAATTAGTGCCGGTCTGCCCGGTGTCAGGGCAGTTCAAATAGATTTTGACGCCGTCGCGTCCGAACGCGAAGGCTATCGCAAGATCATGAATAAGCTTGCCGAAGAAATTAGAGCCATCGATCCAAATGGCCCACGTACAGCCCCCGGTGCCCCAATTTCGCTGACGATGACCTCGCTCGCCTCCTGGTGCACCGGCGACGCGTGGTTCAACGATTTCCCGGTCGACGAAGCCGTCCCGATGGTCTTCGAAATGGGAGCCGACTCCGAAAAGATAAAGACCTTTCTGAGAAACAACGACTGGAACGAACCACTTTGCCGGGGGAGTTACGGGATCTCGTTCGAAGAAGGCAACTTCCAAGGGATACGGCCCGGCCGCCGGATGTATTATTTCAAATCCACACCGTGGAAAGTCGAAGATCTGCCCACGCTCTGATGCTATTGCACTACAGGCAAAATGATCGAACTGGCGTTGACGCCACCGAACCATATCGTCTGCATCGCTTTTTTGTAGTCCGCTTTTTTCGCGTACATGATGTTTTCGACAAACGTCTGCGGGTTCCGATCGTAGACCGGAAACAGCGACGACTGCACTTGGATCATGATGCGGTGACCTGGCAGAAAGACGTGATCGACGTTTGGCAGCGACCATGAATAATGCTCGACCTTGCCCGGAGTTAGCGGTGCCGCCTGGGCAAAACTCTTCAAATAACGACCGCGAAAGATCTCAATGCCGATGGGCAATTGAAATCCTGCCATCGATGGTTTGCCGCCCTGCGAAGCCGGTTCGGGAATATCGTTTGGGTAAACGTCGATGAGTTTTACGACCCAATCGCTGTCGGTGCCAGATGTCGCGGCAAACAGCTCGACCTCAGGAGCTCCCATAATGTGAACGCCTTTTTCAAGCGGTGCGCTCGTCCATTCGGCAACGTCAGGCCGCCCTGATACGAAGCGCTGATCATGAACGAGCCACGGTTTCCACTGCATCGGGTCACCGGAATCGATCGGACGTGGAATGAACGGCACCGGTTTCGCCGGGTCGCTAATATAATCTTCGCTGCCTGACGAGGTCGGCTTATCAAATGTCGCTTTGCCGTCAGCGGCGAGAAAGATCGGTTTCGCCGTGCCCATCGGCCACCGTTGCGAAACGTTCCATTTATTCGCTCCGGTCTCATATGTCAGCACCGGCGGAGTCTTAGGATCAGGGCCGCCGTTGAGCCAATGGTCGAAGAAAGGCTTCGCATATTTCACACGCCATTCACGTGCAGTGTCGCCCGTAAATATCAGATCTCCGAGATCAAAGCCCGTGTGATTAAATCCCGAATGGCGCCATGGCCCGATCACAAGCGAAACGCGATCATTGTTCTTGTCTTTTGGTTCGAGAGCTCGATAGACAGCCGGTGCCCCGTAACTGTCTTCCTGATCCCATTGGCCGACGACGAGCATCGTCGGGACCGTATGCGGCCGGGCGGCAAGCCATTTGTCGACCGCCTGAAGCGACCAGAAATCCGTGTACGCCGGATTTTCCATGAACTTTCGGATCCCGGGAACGTGCTCGGCATTTACCGACTTTACAAAGTCCGCGACCGAACCGGCTTCGAGAAAACGCACGTATTCGTCGCCCGCTCCGAGCACGAATTCGCCGCCGCCGTTGCCTTTGTTAAAGCCGAGCCCAAGCGGAAACGCTAGCGAACTGATGCGAAACGCCCCATTGTGAAACCAATCGTCGCCCATCCAGCCATCAACCATCGGGCTCTGAGCGATCACGCCTTTCAATGCCGGATGCGGGTTGATCAGCGTCATCAGAGCCGTGAAACCCAGATAACTCGAACCGATCACGCCGACGTTGCCGTTTGATTCGGGCGTGTTTTTGACCAACCAGTCGATCGTGTCGTAGGCATCGGTCGCTTCGTCGATGCCTGTTTTGTTGAGCGGGCCGACGATCGGGCGATTTAGTATCCATTCGCCCTCAGAACGGTGCATGCCGCGAATGTCCTGATAAACGCGGATATAGCCGTCATTCACGAACTCGGTATCCATCACCTCGAGAATATCGACGAGCCGCTGGCTGCTGTTACGCCCCGTACTGCCGCTCGCGTTATAGGGCGTTCGTGACAGCAGGATCGGCGCCTTCGACACGCCTTTTTTCATCATCACGACCGTGAAAAGCTTAACGCCATCACGCATCGGCACCATCACCTCGCGCCGCACATAATCCGCCGAAGGCAGCGTCGAATCGTATCTATCCACCATATCCGGCGTCATCGGCGTGACCCGCGGCGGCGTCTGTGCAAGTACTTTGAGCGAGAACAAAAAAAGAGCGGCGATAGCTACAGCACGGCAAATGATCGATAGTCTCATTGCCCTAGCTTATAAGAGGCTAGACGCTTACGCAATCATCGGTAAATGTTGACGCCGTTACGATTTGAACTGAGCCTTCAAGCTCTCAGTGTACGGAGCTCGTGCGACGCCCTTTTCCGTAATGATCGCGGTGACCAGGTCGTTTGGCGTTACGTCGAAGGCGTAGTTGGTTATGCCGACGCCTTCGGGAGCGAGCTGGATGTTCTTGACATGCGTCACTTCGGTGCGGTCGCGTTCCTCGATCGGGATTTCATCGCCCGTCGGCGTATTGAGATCAACGGTCGAGAGCGGCGCGGCGACGTAGAACGGTATGCCGTGGCGTTTTGCCAAAACGGCGACCATGTACGTGCCGATCTTGTTGGCGACGTCGCCGTTGGCGGCGATGCGGTCTGAGCCGACGACGACGGCGTGAACTCCGCCTTTTTTCATGATGTGGCCGCTCATGTTGTCGGTGATGAGGGTGACGGGAATGTCGTCTTCCATCAGTTCCCACGCGGTCAGACGGGCACCTTGCAGGTACGGACGCGTTTCGTCGGCAATGACTGAGATCGATTTGCCCTGGTCGACGGCTCCGCGAATGACACCGAGTGCGGTTCCCCAGACGCCGCCGGTCGCGAGGGCTCCGGCATTGCAGTGCGTCAGTACAGTGTCGCCGTCGGCGAGCAGTTCGCCACCGTACTGAGCGATCAGACGCTGGGATTCGATGTCTTCGTCGTGGATGGCGATGGCGTCAACCTTGAGGATCTCCTTGATCTCACTGACCGTCTTCCCTTCGGCCTTGGCTTTTTGAAAAGTGCGGTTCATGCGGTCGATCGCCCAAAAAAGGTTGACCGCCGTCGGACGTGTCTTGGCCAGAACGCCGCTGATGTATTCGAGTTCGTCCTCGAGATCGGCGACCGTCGTTCCGACAAAATTCTTTGCTCCGAGAGCGATGCCGTACGCAGCCGAAACGCCGATCGCAGGTGCTCCGCGAACGACCATGTCCTTGATGCCGGCGGCGACCTCGTCATAGGTCTTGAGCGTGAGCCAAACTTCCTCGGTCGGGAGCAAACGCTGATCAAGCATCAAAACGCCATCGTCGGACCATTTTACGGGGATGATATCGAGTTTCATTTTGTTTTACACGTCTCCACGAAATTTCCGATTATAGCGAAATGCGGTGTGATTGTGAATTTGACATGCGAATCACACGTGTTTCGTGTCGAGGGCCTTTAACCCGCTCCCGGATCTAAGGTCCCGTCAGGGCAGCAAAAGAACTTTTTGACATTCATTCTCGTTTTTGCTGCTATGACCCTCGAATACATACTGGATGACCTGCACGTTTCACTGACCCGCCGTTGGTGGACTCAGATCTTTACGGCGTTCACGAGATGCCTCTTGGCGGTCGGCTTTATTCCGCCAAGCATCCCGAAGATACTGCATCGGCCATTCACTTCGCTGCCGGATTCAAACCCGGTCGGCCATTATTTTGACGCTCTCTTGGCGACCGGATTCTATTACGAGTTCATCGGTTGGGGGCAACTGATCGCCGCGATCCTACTGCTCATACCGCGGACATCGCATATCGGGGCACTGATGTTTCTGCCGATCATCGCAAATATTGCGGTCCTGACGGTTTCGGTCGGATTTGCCGGCACATGGGTCATCACGACGCTGATGTGCCTCGCAGCGGTTTATCTCGTCGCATGGGAATACGACCGGCTCAAGCCGATCGTCTTTTATTCACGCCGCGAGAGCACCCGCCGGTTCAGCTATCAGTTCTTTAAGATCACGGCGATCTTCGCTGCCGGCGGTATCCCGATGGGGATCCTCTGGTGGGCGATCGGGCTCGGTAATTTCCAAAATTATTTGTACATTACCGGCTTGCTTGTTCTGTTGGGCTTTACCTTTGGCACCATCGTTGCGGTTCATTACCGTTTCATGCCGGTCGGCGAGCTCGCAGTCAAAAGGCCCGACGGGCGGGCGGCAAGCGGCTAGAAATTTGATACTGCTCGCCGCATAGTTTATAGTTTCTGGATACTTTATTCGCATTGCCAACAAAGTAATTTATCGATTCAGCAATGGAGATCGCCGAAACAAGCCAGAGTACTATGCAAGCTGCCCCGAGTCTCGAAACAAAGCCCGTAAACGAAAACAATTTTGATCACGTTCGGAAACTGCCGGGCAATTTGGAGAAACTGAACGAGATCTCCGCGAACTTTTACTGGTGTTGGCGGCCTGAAGGCATAGCCCTATTTCGCGACCTCGACCCTGATCTATGGGATCGGTGCGAACAGAACCCGCGGGTAATGCTTAAGACTATCAGCGGCCTGCGATTGTGGCAGCGGTCCGCTGACAACCGTTACGTCGCTCGGGTCGATGGTTTTTATGATGAATTTTGCCGCTACATGGCGGAGTCGAGCGAACGAGCGACGCCGCCGGCGATCGCCTATTTTTGTGCTGAGTACGGTGTGCACAACTCCCTGCCCAATTACTCGGGAGGACTTGGCATTTTGGCAGGCGACCACCTCAAATCGGCGAGCGACCTCAACGTGCCTTTGATGGCGATCGGCCTTTTGTATCGCTTCGGTTATTTTCGGCAGCAGATCAGCCACGAAGGCTGGCAGAAGGAGTCGTACAACGACATTTTCGAGTCCGAACTTGCACTCACGCCCGTTGTGGACGACGCCGGCGAACGTGTGATTGTCTCGGTCAAGATCCGAGGGCGCGCGGTTTTCGCTCAGGCATGGCTTGCTCGTGTCGGCCGCATTTCGCTCTATCTGCTCGACACCAATCTCGGCCGCAACAGCGAGGTTGACCGGCTGATCACCGGCCACCTTTACGGCGGCGATACCGAAACGCGGATCGTGCAGGAAAAGGTCTTAGGCATGGGCGGCGTTCGCCTTTTGCGAAAACTCGGCATCGACCCTGCGGTATATCATTTGAACGAGGGCCATGCGGCGTTTTCGACGCTTGAGCTGTCAAAAGAGTTTCTTGAGGCTCATCCGGACAGCACGTTTGCCGATGCGGTCGAGGCGGTTCGGGAAAAGTGCGTTTTTACCACGCACACTCCGGTCGCCGCGGGCAACGACGTGTTTCCGACGACAACATTGAGCGAGTGTTTCAGCAGCGAATTCATTGGTTCACTGAAATTGACCCAAAATGAGTTCCTCGCGCTCGGCCGCGCGGACCTGTCGGACAACACAGAGGGCTTTGGGATGTCGCCGCTCGCTATCAGGATGTGCCGTTCCGCAAACGGCGTCAGCGAAAAGCACGGTGAGGTTTCACGGCAATTGTGGCTCAAGATGTTTCCTGACCTTTCAGATTCCGGAGCAGTCCCGATCACGTCGGTCACAAATGGCGTGCATGCTCCGACTTGGATCGCGCCGATATTTCAGGACCTATATGCCGGCCACATCGGTATCGATTGGTCTTCTCTCGTCCGTGACCCGGCCGCATGGGCCGCCGCCGTCGAAGGCCTTTCTGACGGCGACATCTGGAACGCGCACCGGTCGCTCAAAAGCCTGCTCATCGCCTTTATCCGCGAGCGGACCAAGACGAAAGACACCGGTTCGAAAGATACGATCAACGAGCACGAAGATACGCGACAATTGTTCTCGCCGGACGTCCTTACTATAGGATTTGCCCGGCGTGTCGCCGCGTACAAACGGTGGGATCTGCTTTTCACCGACATCGAGCGGCTGTTGAAGATGGTCGATGACGCCGAGCGTCCCGTCCAGTTCGTTTTCGCCGGAAAGGCTCATCCGCAGGACAATACCGCCAAGACTATCCTGCAAAAACTGATGAGTATCAATCACGACTCAAACTGGCAGCGGCGTGCCGTATTTATCGAGGATTACGATCAGGAGATCGCCCGCTATCTCGTACAGGGTGTCGATGTCTGGATGAACGTTCCCCGACGTCCGATGGAGGCTAGCGGCACCAGCGGAATGAAAGCCGCGATGAACGGTGTCCTAAATTTCTCTGTGCTCGACGGATGGTGGATCGAGGGTTATAACGAGGTCAACGGATTTGCGATAGGCGGGCTTGATGCCGATGACGATGACGCCATCATGGACGCGGCCGATGCCGAGGCTCTCTATCAAACGCTCGAAAAGGAGATCATACCGACGTATTACGATATCGGCGACAACGGCGTGCCGACCGAGTGGATCGCCCGGATGCGCGATTCGCTCGCGACGCTGACGCCGCAGTTCTCAAGCGACAGAATGGTCGCAGACTATTTGTCAAATATCTACAACATGACCTAACCGTCAGTTAAACGGAGATACGGCACTATGCAGAGCACGGATTTTCAGATTGGAACCATCAAGCCGGTAGAGGTATACAAGGAAGCCTGGGCTTTGATGAAGGACCGTTATTGGATGGTTTTCGGCATCGTGATAGTCGGGATGCTGATAGGCGGTGCGGTCCCGATCATCCTCATCGGTCCGATGATGTGCGGAATGTTCATGTGCCTCTTCGATCTGATCGACGGCCGCGAATTGAAGTTCGAAACCCTTTTCAAGGGCTTTGATCTCATTTGGAAGAGCCTTTTGGTATCGGTCCTGATATTCGTACCGATCCTGATCGTGTTGTTCACGATATACATACCGATGATCGCTATGGCGATCGCAGGGCCGAAGATGAGCGAATCTGAACTGATCCCTTTCCTCATCGGCACCGTGATTTTCGAGATCGTGATCGTTGTCGTGATGGTGTGTTTTCACACGCTTATAATGTTCGCATATCCGCTGATCGTCGAACGCGGCCTAACGGGCGTTCAGGCAATGATGGTCAGTGCAAAGGCGGTCTGGAACAACCTCGCCGGCATGGCGGGGCTCTTTGGCGTCGGTTTCGTGGTAGCCATCGTCGGCTATTTGATGCTGTGCGTGGGATTGTATCTGGTCTTACCGCTGATAATGATGGCCCAGGCCGTCGCGTTTCGCAAGGTATTCCCAAAGTATGGGACTCAAACGATTTAGAACCTCATAATGCCGCCAAAAGTAGTAACTCTCGATTCGATCGAAAAGTTCGAAGCCCTTGTCGGCCGTTCGTCCGTCGAACCGGTCTTTGTGCTCAAGCACAGCCGAACCTGCGGTATCAGTGCCGACATCTACCATCAACTCGGCTCGATCGAAGGCGAGATAAACCTGATCGTCGTCCAGGACCATCGAGTAGTTTCAAATGCGGTTGCCGAACGCCTCGGCGTCAGGCATGCTTCGCCGCAGGCATTTGTCATAAAGGGCGGCGAGGTACTCTACCACGCAACACACTACGGAATTGACCCGCGAGCTATACAGTTCGCTCTCGGCAGCTAATTTTATGATCGAACCACTGCAGATAATCGAAGACTCGGACAGCTCTATCTCGATCAAATGGTCAGATGGCACCGAGACAAACTACACGGCTCCGCAACTCAGGCGTTCGTGTCCGTGTGCAAGTTGTGTCAATGAATGGACGGGTGAGAAGATGCTCCGCGACGAGAGTGTCGCCGATGACCTCAAGTTCGACCACATCTCGATCGTCGGGCGATATGCACTGAACTTTCATTTTACCGACGGGCACGACACCGGGATATTCAGTTTCTTGTTTCTACGTGGATTGCCTGCCAAGGCGCTATAATCGGGGTATGCACGAACGCGATATCTTTGACGAGCGGCAGGAGATCAAGAAGGCAAACTTCTCATGCCCGAACTGCCGTGAGCGTAACGATTATGACGTCCGCTGGATCAAGCGGACCAAAAAGAAGCAAGCTCCGCGCAATTTGAACGAACACGAACGGGCGCAGTTTGCGAAATCACGCGACTATATGGTTCGCGTGGACGACATGTTGATGTGCAAGAATATGCGTTGCCGCCGACGGTTCGAGATACCGTCTTCACAGTCCGTCGTATTTATCTGACCTATCATTGAAAATCATAAAAAAAGGCGGCCGGAGCATGCTCCCGCCGCCACTTTTTCAATGTACGTCAGGCTTAGTAGATCGAGAACGTGTATTCGACCTGCTTCGTTACCGTCTGGCCGACACCGTTGGATTTGGCGGGCTCGAATCTGATCGAGCGGGCCGCGGCGATCGCCTGTTCGGTCAACCCGTTCGGAAGGCCCTTGACCGGCGATATGCTGCCGATCGCTCCCGAGGCAAGGAACGTCACACGAAGAATGACCGTGCCCTGAACCTGATTTTGCCGTGCCGCATCGGTATACGACGGTTTCGGCTTGGCGAGTATCTTCATCGGAGCAGTAACGCCAACCGGACGTGGAGGCGGAGGCGGGCCGCCGTCGCCGTCGCCCGAACCGTCGCCATTACCATTGCCGTTGCCGTTGCCCCAGCCCGATCCGTTGCCGTTGCCGGCACCGGTTCCGTTACCGTTACCCTGGCCGGTTCCGCGGCCGCTGCCGATACCACCGCCAGTTCCCGGACCGTTGGATAGTCCCGGGGCTCCGTTCGGGTCGCCCCATTTACCATAGATCTTCGGGAACTTCATCGTTCCTTCGGTCGTCGGGGTTTCGAGCATCGGGGTGTCCGATTTCGGCGTATTCACATTGGGCGGACGCGTCGGGGTCTTTGACTGGTCGGCGAGATCGCCCTGCGATGCGGGATCTTTCTCGTCCCGGCCGCCTCCACCGCCGCCACCGCCGTCATCCTTATTCTTTTTCTGTACCTCTTCCTCGACCGTCATAGGCACGTCATCGACCAGAACGGCTGAGAAGATATCGTCATTGATCGCTCCGATATCCAGATCTTTGCTGAAAATATTGATGATCAGCCCGGACATTAGAGCAATGATCATGAAACCCAGAGTGCCTACGAGCAAGGAATTTCGCTGGCCGACGTTCTTTTCCTCGATCACCGTCACGTAAAAACCGCCATCCCGTGCGAAACGGCTATGCTCTTCTTCGAGACTGACGGGCATGCGGTCGGCATCAATGGTCTTTGTCGACGTATAAACAGGAGTTATGACAGGCACGGTTACGACCGGAGTTTCAACCGGCGCAGGCTCTACAGGCGCTGATTCGACAACCGGGGCCGCGTCGACCGGTTCCGGTTGGATCGTCGGCTCAGGTGCGGCTATGATCGCAGGTGCCGGAGGTTCCAGAGCCGGTGAAGCATCGACTTTCGGCGCTTCATTAACGGCAACATCCGAAACCGGACTCATCTCGAAAGCCTGCAGAGCCGCACCGCAATTCGGGCAGAACCCGAATTTTGCGGCAAAGTTTTCGTCGCAAGAACTGCAATACTTAACAATTTTTCCCATCTTTTCGGCCTCACCTGGCGATTCCCCGTCTGGCGGGTATTTCGATAATGCTCAATTATACCGCGTTTTATGCGGATGTTAAGCGGTTTGTCAACAAATCTCCGTCACAAACTTCGGGACGGCTGCTTTTCAATTTTGATAGATGCCGCATTCGTTTGACGCGATGCCCGCACCGATCTAAAATTTCAGTTTGGCTGTGGCGGCAAAATTCTCGCCTTCGACAACACTATCGCGTCGCCGTGCAACTAACAGACCTGTACGACCGGCACAAAGTGTCTGTTCCGTCATTGAATTTGTTGCGTGATAATTATGGCCCCAAATATGAAAAAGTTCGTCGTATCCGCATTTTCGGCAGCGGCCGTTTTAGTGATATCAGCGGCAGCGTTCGCCCAAAACTCGCTGCCCCAGCCCAAGCAGGAAAAGTTACTCAATGGGCT
>JAIBCA010000172.1 GCA_019694345.1 Pyrinomonadaceae bacterium
GAGGCTCGGATCGAGGTTGGCGGGCGTGAGGTTTTGAACATGTGTGCCAACAATTATCTGGGTTTGAGCGATCACGAGAGAATCGTTGCGGCGGCGCATAAGGGCTTGGACGAGTGGGGATTTGGGCTGTCGAGCGTGAGGTTTATCTGCGGAACGCAGACGATACACAAACAGCTCGAGCAGAAGATCAGCGAGTTCCTGGGCACCGAAGATACGATACTTTATACGAGTTGTTTCGACGCGAACGGCGGCCTGTTTGAGACGATCCTCGGCGAAGAGGACGCGATCATCTCCGACGAACTCAATCACGCGAGCGTTATTGACGGGATCAGGCTCTCGAAAGCCCAACGCTTTCGCTACAAGAACTGCGACATGGCCGACCTCGAATCCAAGCTGCAGGAAGCCAGCGGCGCAAGGTTCCGCATGATCGCCACCGACGGCGTGTTCTCGATGGATGGCTTCATCGCTCCGCTCAAAGAGATCTGCGATCTGGCCGATAAATACGACGCGATGGTGATGGTCGATGATTCGCACGCCGTCGGATTCGTCGGCAAAACAGGCCGCGGCACCCACGAACATTGCGGCGTCATGGGCCGCGTCGACGTCATCACGGGAACACTAGGCAAAGCCCTCGGCGGCGCGAGCGGCGGTTATACAAGCGGCAAAAAGGAGATCATCGAGCTATTAAGGCAGCGTTCGCGTCCGTAT
This sequence comes from Pyrinomonadaceae bacterium, assembly GCA_019694345.1. Lineage (GTDB taxonomy): Bacteria > Acidobacteriota > Blastocatellia > Pyrinomonadales > Pyrinomonadaceae > OLB17. Next base: position 709 of record JAIBCA010000172.1, read on the forward strand.
CTGTTCTCGAATTCGGTAGCTCCGCCAATCGTCACCGCAGCCATCGCCGCGATCGATATGCTGTCGAGTTCAACTGATCTGAGAGACAAATTGCAGGACAATGTCACCTATTTCCGCGAAAAGATCGCCTCCATCGGCCTAACGGTCGTCCCCGGCGAACACGCAATCGTCCCGATAATGTTTGGGGAAGCAACCCCGGCCGTCAAAATGGCCGAGAAAATGCTCGAAAAGGGCGTCTATGTCATACCGTTCTCATTCCCGGTTGTGCCAAAAGGGAAGGCAAGGATCCGAACGCAGGTGTCGGCCGCTCATTCTAAGGATGATCTGGATCTGGCAATAGCGATGTTCGCTGAGGCAAAGGCGGAGGTTGGGATTTAGCAAAATCAGCTAATTGCACCAAAGAATAAGGCTTTACCCGAACCATCGATTCGGCTAAAGCCTTTGTTCTTTTTAACTGCGAGAACCACGAGCCGAGGCAAGTGGCAACTTATGCCGCAGCCTGAACTTGCTTGCTCAAGGCGTCTTTTGCCTGGCCCGCGACGACCGCGAATGCTTCGGGCTGTTTTACAGCCATATCGGCCAGGACCTTTCGGTCGAGCTCGATGCCGGCGAGGCTGAGGCCGTGAATGAACTGCGAATACTTGATGTCATTCAGACGGCAAGCCGCATTGATGCGGACGATCCACAGTTTACGAAAATCACGCTTTTTCAGCTTACGGCCGGTGTATGCGAAGTTTAACGCACGCTCGACCGACTCTTTCGCTGACCGATAAAGTTTTGACTTTGTACCACGATAACCTTTGGCTAAGGCTAATATTTTTTTGCGCTTCTCCAGGCGCTTATTTCCACGTTTTGCTCTTGGCATAATTCCTCCAGTGTGGAATCCCGAATAATGGATCTTGAGACAAGATCATTCGATATTCCTGATTCAAAATTATCTAATTAATCGCGGCCGTACGGCAGCATCTTCTCGACGCGTTTCTGATCGCCTTCTGACACCAAAACGTCAATATCAAGATTGCGCTTACGTTTGGCGGTCTTTTTGGTCAAAATGTGGCGAGCATGCGAATGACCGCGTTTGAACTTGCCGCTGGCCGTCGAGCGAAAACGTTTCGCCGCGCCTTTGTGTGTTTTTAGTTTAGGCATAACCTCTCTCCTTTGTATAACTTAGCGTGAGCTACTTAATGTGCTCTCTAAAATATCTCGTCGTCGTCCTTTTCCACCGCTGCGGGCTTTGCCGTCGGCTTTTTAGCTGCCTTTTCGACTTTTTCAGCCTTTTTATCTTCGACCGTCGGTGCCGGTTTCTTTTCGGCTACCTTGGTCTTTTTCGGGACGAAGATGGTGAACATCTGATAGCCTTCCATTTTGGGGAAAACCTCGACATCAGCCACATCCATCAGATCCTCGGTCAGCTTCTTAAGGATCTTGGCACCGAGCTCGCGGTGCGTCATCTCACGTCCGCGAAATGCGATCGCGGCACGTACTTTATCGCCGTCATTAAGCCATTTACGGGCGTTTTCCTTACGATAATCGTAATCGTGATCATCCGTTCCCGGGCGAAACTTGATCTCCTTGACCTGCACGGTGACCTGTTTCTTTTTCGCTTCGTGAGCTCTCTTCTTCTGCTCGTAAAGGAATTTGCCGTAATCGATGATCTTGCAAACCGGCGGCTTTGCGTTGGGAGCGATCTCAACGAGGTCGATGCCCCGATTTCTCGCTTCCTGGATCGCGTCCCGCGTATCCATTACGCCGAGCGTTTCGCCGTCTTCGGTCACGACCCGAACTGAAGGAACACGGATCCTCTCGTTCGTGCGGTGAAGCGGCTCACGAAACCGCGGCTTAAATCTATTTCCACCAAATCTTCTAGCGATAAGTACCTCCTTTGTTAATGGGCGATCTCAGAGACTCCGCTTTTCCTTTTGAAGCGTGATCATCTCCTTGAACTCGTTCAGAGACATCGCACCGATATCTCCCTGCTTACGTTCGCGAACCGCGACCTGCTTGTTCTCAAATTCCTGATCGCCGAGCACCAGCATATACGGTATCTTCTGCATCTGGGCGTCTCGGATCTTGGCACCGATCTTGTCGGAGCGTGTATTCGTTTCGACCCTGAAACCTGCCCGGCGAAGCTCATCGGCGACCTGCTCGGCGTACTCGTTGATGCGGTCGGTGATCGGCAGAACGGTCACCTGCACCGGAGCGAGCCAAAGCGGGAATGCACCGGCGTAATGCTCGATCAAAACCCCAAAAAATCGCTCGATCGACCCAAATAGAGCCCGATGGATCATAAAGGGCCGATGCTTAAGGTTGTCGTCACCTGTGAACTCGAGGTCGAACCTCTCGGGCAGGTTGAAATCAAGCTGGATCGTGCCGAGCTGCCAGACGCGGCCGATGGCGTCCTCGATCTTGATGTCGATCTTCGGCCCGTAAAATGCCGCTTCGCCCTCGATGCGCTCGTAGGATATCCCTCTTTCCTTGAGGGCACTAGCCAGCTGCTCTTCGGCGGCGTTCCAATCCTCATCAGAGCCAAGATAACCTTTGTTTTCAGCTCCGCCGCGAACCGACAGTTCGAATTTGACCTTGTCGAAACCATAGGTATCAAATACCTTGATCGCAAAATCCAAACAATCGGCGACCTCAGCGTGCACCTGGTCGGGGCGGACGAACAAATGTGCGTCATCGACCGAGAATCCGCGGACGCGCATCAGCCCGTGCAGCGTTCCCGAGAGCTCGGCTCGATAGACCGTCCCCATTTCGGAGTATCGCTGCGGCAGGTCGCGGTAGGACCGCGGACTGGATTTGTAAATGCCGATGTGAAACGGACAGTTCATCGGCTTTAGGCGGTATTCTTCTTCCTCGATGCTCGTCGGTGCATACATCGAGTCGGAGTAGTTGCCTTCGTGCCCGCTCGTCACCCAGAGGGCACGTTTGGCGATATGCGGCGTGAAAACAAAGCTATAGCCGCGCTGTTCGAGCTCCTCACGGAGCAGGCGTTCCATCTCCATTCGGACGATGCCGCCCTTCGGATGCCACAGAATAAGGCCCTGACCGTAATCGTCCGAGATCGAAAAAAGGTCGAGTTCGCGGCCGAGCTTGCGGTGATCGCGCTTTTCAGCTTCCTCACGCTGTTTAAGCCAGGCGTCCAGGTCTTCCTGCTTTGCGAACGCGGTGCCGTAGATCCGCTGCATCTGCTCACGGGTCGCGTCGCCTTTCCAATACGCTCCGGACAGGGCAAGCAGCTTGAAAGCCCCAAGTTTGCCGGTGTGCGGCACATGCGGCCCGAGACAAAAGTCGATGAACGGCGAATTGTCGATATAATAGATGCTGGCGGTGTCAGTGACCTTGTCGGCTATTAGCTCGCACTTGAGCGGCTCTTCGCGGCCCTCAAAAATGTCCAGGATCTTCGCTTTTTCGACGATCTCGCGGCGATATGGCAGATTTTGCTTGGCCATCGCCTTCATTTTCTTTTCGATCACGGGCAGGTCGGCCTCGGTCAGCTGCCGCGGAGCAATGATGTCGTAATAGTAGCCGTAACGCGGATCTTCCATCAGAGCCGGCCCGACGCCGAGTTTGGTTCCCGGAAACAGGTCGAGGATGGCTGCTGCGAGCAGATGAGCGGTCGAATGGCGGATCAATTCCAGTCCGTCAGCGGAATCCGACGTGATGGGCTCGATCGAAACGGTTTCGCCGGTCACAGGCAATTGGCTGCCCAGATCGACCTGTTCACCGTTCACCTTTGCGGCGAGGGTACGTTTGAGCACATCGCGGTCAAGAGCCTTAAAGGCGTCCAGTACCGTCGAAGGCGCAGGGAAGGACCGCTGGTTATCACCGCATTTTACGTTAATTTCGCTCATACTCCTGTTAATTGATAATTATCGTATGCCGTTCGATCCCGGCTTTCACCCGCGAGCCCGGCATTGGTCCCGGCCTTTATCGATCGACGCTGGATAACTAGCGATTAACAACCTACTACTATTCAAGATCTGATCCGATAAAAGCGACTTTGCTTGGTTCAGAGTTACGGCCTGAGCCTCGATCTTCACGCGTGAACGCGTTACTCTGAACAATTGTCACGCCATTAGAAGCGTGTCGTAGTAGTTATAAAAACAGCAAAGTTCTTAGAAAGCATCTTATCGAAAAATAAATGGTAGTCTCTAGCAGACTTGAACTGCTGACCCCTACCGTGTCAAGGTAGTGCTCTACCACTGAGCTAAGAGACTACACCTCGCATTTTTCTTGCGAAAAGCGAACCTTAAGAATGCCAAACACCGATAAAACTGTCAAGTGCCGGTGCCGCGGATCGGAGGTTACGGGGCCAATTGTGGCGGCTGGCACCTAACCGGCGGCGGTACAGATGCGGTGCATTGCGATCGCGACGAGCCGCGTGGTGCGGTGGTCGACGTCGAACGACGGATTGACCTCTGTAAATTCGATGATACGCGTATTTGCCAGCGAGGCGGCGTATTTAACGAGCGTGATGAATTCGCCCGCACGTAGCCCAAGCGGCGATGGTGCTGACGTTCCCGGAGCGTCCGCCGAACGGACGGCGTCCAGATCAAAGCCGAAGAACGTATTCAAACTCGCGCTGTGGCCGATGAACTTCTCGCGGATCATATCCTTTAGTTCGATGTCGGCCTCGGCGCGCGAACGCAGCAGTTCGAGGCTGATCCGGTGGACGTGTTTGTCGCGAATGTACTCGTAATAGACCGGCGAACAAAAATGGGTTTGAAATCCGACCTCGTAAAAGTACGTCGGCAACAGGTGGCCTTCGTCAAGTAGCTGGCGAAACTGTGTCCCGCTATTTCGCTGTTCGGCGAGCCGCACATCAAGGTGCGAATCGACATTGACACCGATCCACCATTCCGGCCCAAAAACCTCGGCCATCGCGACGCCGTCGGGGTAAGAGATGTCATTGCCGCCGCCGAGTACTATAAGGCGTTTGCCGTCGCGGAGTACCTGTTTGACGACCTCGGCGTGGGTGTCGTGAGTTTCCTCGAGCGTTGATCCGATGGCGGTATTGCCGAGGTCGAATATGCGCTTTCTGATGTTAAAGGTCGTCAGCCGGTAAAACTGCTCGCGGATAGCGTCCGGTGCCTCGGCCGGGCCCTTACGCCCCAGATTGCGAGTCACTCCCTCATCCTGCGGGCACCCAAGAATTACAATATCCGCTGATGCGTAATGATCCGGATCCGAGTGAACGATCTCGCCCATTCGCGGGTCATTTTTATCGCCGCGGGTGAAGAACAGCTTCGCGTCAGGCCGTGTGGTCAGTTCGAATATGTTTGTCATAATACCTACTTGAAGTATTTGCCAATCTGCCGGCTAAGTCAATTAACATCGGCCCGCAGGATGCCATTTTTCGGCCATCGCTTTGCCGGGACATATAGGCGAAAAAAGCCTTGACACCGTTGGGGTATTTGGGTCAAGGTACTCATATCGATCAGATGGGCTTTTTCTGTGGGAGGCAACGGGTGAGGCACTTTTTAAAGCTGTTTTCGCTTTCGACCGCAATGTGGCTATTTTGCGTATCGATTCACGCGCAGGCCGATGATATGTGCCGCGAGTTTGGCGAAACGCCGTCACGCGAATCCGGCCGCGACAACCGGCTCGTGCCGTTCGTTTACGGGCGGGTTGTGCTCAAGGGCTCTCGCCCCGAGGGCAAGCCGCCGCGGATCACCGCGATCTACTCTGACAGCCTGCAGCCCGCAACGAGACAGATCATCGGCCGGACCGGCAACTATTGCTTTCAAAAGCGAGGTACCGGCGGAACGCTCGTTATCGAGGTCGACGGCGTCGAGGTTGCACGAAAGTCGGTCTTTGACGTGACCAATACGCGTCAGCGAGAGGATTTTGATATTTATCCGCCGGGATCGCGCGCCGGAGCGCAGCCGGGCGTGGTCAACGCCAAATTTGCCCGCCCGTCCAACGAAAGGACTGCCGATTTATACAAAAAGGCCGCCGAGGCCGAACAGAACAAGGACATCCGCAAGGCGATAGAGATCGTGAGTGAGATCGTCGCCGCCGACCCCGATGATTTTATTGCCTGGTCCAAGCTGGGATCGCTCGAACTGGGTGAGCAGAGGCTGCCGGAGGCCGAGACCGCGTTCAAACGGTCGTTCAAACTGCGGCCGGATTACACGCCGGCGATATTGAATCTCGGCATCGTCAGAGCCCTGAAGGGCGATGTCGCGGCCGCGATCGACTATTTTGAACGGGCTGTCGTCGCTGATTCGTCCTACGCGAGAGCTTATAGGTTATTGGGCGAAGCATATTTACAGGCTCGTCGAGGAACTGACGGGCTAGCGGCCCTGGACGAAGCACTGAGGCTCGATCCGATCGGTATGGCCGAATGTCATCTGCTGAAAGCCCGCCTTTATGACCTTGCCGGTGCCAAAAACCTCGCCGCGAAGGAGTACAAAGCGTTTCTGGCAAAGGTCGCCAGCCACCCGGACAAAAAGAAGTTCGAAAAATACATCAAGGACAATCCGGAGTAGCCAAATCCTCTCTGATCACACGGCCTAATTCGTCATCGGTACCCTGACGCCATTATTTTCGGCAAACCCGATCGCCTCGTCATAACCAGCATCGGCGTGGCGAATGACGCCCATTCCCGGGTCGGTCGTCAGGACGCGTTCGATGCGTGCGGCCGCCTCAGGCGTGCCGTCAGCGACGATCACCTGGCCAGCGTGCAAGCTGTAGCCGATGCCGACGCCGCCGCCGTGGTGCAGCGAGACCCAGGTCGCGCCGCCCGCGACGTTGATCATCGCGTTCAGATAGACCCAGTCGGCGATGGCGTCCGAACCGTCCTTCATCGATTCGGTCTCGCGGTTAGGGCTTGCTACGCTGCCGCAGTCGAGATGGTCGCGGCCGATGACGATCGGAGCTTTAAGTTCGCCCGAGGCGACCATTTCATTGAGCTTGAGGCCCGCTTTCGCCCGTGCGCCGTAGCCAAGCCAGCAGATGCGAGCGGGCAAGCCCTGAAATTCCACTTGCTCCTGCGCCATTGTCAGCCATCGTGCAAGATGATCGTCCTCGGGGAAAAGGTTCATGATCGCCTCATCCGTTTTATAGATATCTTCCTTTTCGCCCGACAGAGCGACCCAACGGAACGGCCCTTTGCCCTCGCAGAACAGCGGCCGGATATACGCCGGAACGAAACCGGGATAGTCGAATGCGTTCGCGATGCCGTGATCTTTTGCCCGCTGGCGAAGGTTGTTGCCGTAGTCGAAGACGATCGCCCCTCGGTGCTGGAATTCGAGCATCGCCTCGACGTGGCGTGCCATCGACGCCATTGCTCGCTCTTCGTACGCGGCCTGATCACTCTTTCGCAACGCGGCGGCTTCGTCAAGCGAAAGGCCGACAGGTATGTACCCGTAAAGCACGTCGTGGGCCGATGTCTGGTCGGTAACGACGTCGGGAATGATACCGCGTTCGAGCAATTGCCAATGTACCTCGGCGGCATTGCCGCACAGGGCGATTGACCTGGCTTCTTTTTTGGCGACGGCTTCATTGGCCATCCTCACCGCGTCGTCGAGATCGGCGGCCGCCACATCGACCTGTTTCAACTGCAGACGCCGCTCGATCCGCCATGGATCGACATCGACCAAAATGCCGACGCCGCCGTTGAACGTGATCGCCTGAGCCTGAGCTCCGCCCATTTCACCCAAACCGGCTGTCAAGACGAGCTTGCCGGCAAGCGTCCCCCAGCCGTGCTGGAGGGCGAGAGAACCGAAAGTTTCGTACGTGCCCTGCAGTATTCCCTGTGTCCCGATGTATATCCACGAACCGGCCGTCATCTGGCCATACATCATCAGCCCGTCGCGTTCGTACTGGTCAAATTGCTCCTGTGTCGCCCAGTGCGGGACGATATTCGAATTTGCGATCAGCACGCGCGGCGCGTCCTTGTGCGAACGAAATACGCCGACCGGTTTGCCCGACTGCACCAGCAGCGTCTCGTCCTCATTGAGATCGCGAAGCGATCGAAGGATCGCGTCGTAGCATTCCCAATTGCGTGCCGCACGTCCCCGCCCGCCGTAAACTATCAGGTTGTCGGGGTCGAACGCCACGTCCGGGTCCAGATTGTTCTGGATCATTCGGTAGGCTGCCTCGATCAGCCAATTTTTGCATGAAAGTTCGGTTCCGGTCGGTGCGTGGATTATTCTGCTCATTTTCGATAAATTGCCGTAAAAAATCGTATTTTCAACAATTTATCATAATCGAATTTATTAGCGTAGGAGCACTTTGCGCAGAATGTGGCTTTTGACCGATCCGGTGTGTTGAGACCGCCCGTACGGGCTATTTCGACTGGGTCCGGTAGCTGCCCTTTGAGCGGACCACCATTCCGGTACGGTCAACCTGAACCTTGATCTTGTGTTCCGTGCCCGGAGCCGAGTCCTCGGCCGGATAAAATCCCAGAACGTACTGCCGCTTCATTTCATCCACTATCTGGCGAAACGCTTCATCGAGGTCAGTTTTTTTCTCCTTGAAGAATCGTCCGCCGGTGACCTCGGCAAGGCGTTCGAGAAAGGCGATCGAAACCTGTTGCTGAGCTTCGACATTGGGCCGATTGCCGCCCCGCCGCGGGTCCATTCGGCCATTGCGGCGGCCGGGATCGCGACCGGGGAAGTTGCCGCCGGGAAATCGTCCGAGTCCGCCGCGGCGGCCGATCCTTCCCATTCCGATCTGATCCGGATAGCGTCTCGGGAATACGTCGCGGACACGCATTTCGCTTTCATAAAAGATGGGATAAACCACGGTGTCCGATTCGTTGAGCCTTTCGAAAAGCTGTGTTTTGCTGATCCGGCTGCCGTAGTCAGCGCCGTCCGTCAGCAGGATGAGGGCCTTTCTGCCTTTGATGTTGCGGAGCCGGCGTTGGATCGCGTCGTGGACCGCATCCTGCAAGACCGTACCGAAGTCAGCCCCGATCTCGGCATCATCGATGGCTTTTGCCAGCACGCGTTTGTCCGAGGTCAGTTCGCTGAGTATCTCGACATCGTTGTCGAACGTGACGACCATACAGCGGTCGTCGGGGCTGAGATCCTTGATAAATTTTCGGGCGGCTTTCTTTATTTTGCCGAGCACGCCCGCAGTGCTTCGGCTCGTGTCGAGGGCGAGGACAACGTTCATCGGGGCAGTGTCGTTGTTAAAAAGTTCGATCGACTGCTGGACGCCGTCCTGAAAAACGCGAAAATTCGACTTTGACAGTCCGGGCACGTAGCGATCGTTGCGGTCGCTTACGATCACCGGAATGTTGACGAGAGCGGTGTCGATCCGGATGGTCTCGACCCTTTCGTCCTGGGCGGCCGCCATCAGGGCAGATGCCGCAGCCAGAAATAGACATAAACTCAGGCGAATGAAATGCATACCGAGCCCCCGATCACTTTACGACTTGTTTGTTTGACGCTGCCGGGCGGCATTTGGTCGCAAAAACTTGAGCCGGGGCCAACTATTCATTATGCTTGTTGGGCAGAACTTCTTATCCGGAGGAATCTATCTATGATCCTGAGACTATTTGTCATAACGCTTTGCGTGATGGGGATCGGCCTGACCGCCCGTGCGCAGGTTGCCGCAAGCATCACCGAGGAAAAGCCCGCCTATGACGAGGCACTCGCTAAGCGTTACGGTGGTGACGACAACGGAATGAAGACATACGTTCTCGTGATACTCAAAACGGGGCCTAAGGACGCGGCGATCAAGGGAAAGGACCGTGACGCGATCTTTGCCGGCCATATGGCGAACATCAACCGCCTCGCCGACGATGGCCTATTGGCACTTGCCGGCCCATTCGGGAAAAATGACCGGACCTATCGTGGACTTTTTATTTTCAATGTGGCAACCCCTGAGGAAGCTCTGAAGCTGGCTGAGACGGACCCCGCGGTCAAGGCAGGTGTCTTTATCGTCGAAGCTACGCCTTGGTACGGAAGTGCTGCTCTGATGGGCGTCGGCGAGGCACATAAACGCATCACGAGATCCAAACCGTAAATGCAAGATTGTCAACTGATCGTTATTCACGCGGCCGAATTGGTCACGTGTGATTCGGGCGGCGGCCCCAAGCGTGGCGCCGAAATGCTCTCGGTCGGATCCATCCGCGATGGTGCTGTGGCGGTTGCCGACGGCCGGATCGTCGGCATCGGCAAAACCTCCGAGATCCTGCCTGCGTTCGAGGCCGACACGGTGATCAACGCTCAGGGCCGCGTCGTCGCCCCGGGCTTTGTCGATCCGCATACACATATCGTTTACGCCGGCGATCGACTGGATGAATTTGAGATGAAGATCCGCGGCGCCGATTATCTCGAGATACTCACGGGCGGTGGCGGCATCATTTCGACCGTCAGAAAAACGCGTTCGGCATCGGCGGACGAACTGTTTGAACAGAGCGTCTCGCGGCTGGATAAAATGCTCGCCTGCGGGACCACGGTCTGTGAGATCAAGACCGGTTACGGCCTCGACGCCGAAAGCGAGTTGAAGATGCTCGATGTCATCGCCGAGCTCGACAAAAGCCATCCGATCGACATCGTCCCGACCTTCCTTGCCGCTCACGCAGTTCCGCCGGAGCACAAAGGCGATCCTGACGTTTACGTGGACGAGATCTGTGCCGCGATGCTGGCGTCGGCGTGGGAATGGTACACGAGTTCGCATTTCTACGGCCGCGTCCCATTCTACTGCGACGTTTTTTGTGAAAGCGGAGCATATACGCTCGATCAGTCACGACGGATAATAGAAACGGCCCGCGGGCTCGGCTTTGGGATCAAAGCCCACGTCGATCAATTTAATAATCTCGGCGGCAGCCGGCTTGCGATCGGTTATGGGGCCGCTTCGATCGACCATCTCGACGCGATATCGGGCGGCGAGATCGCCGATCTGGCCGACTCCGACACGATCGGCATCGTCATCCCTACGGAGAATTTCAATGGCGGCAAATCGCATTACGCCGACGCCCGCAAGATGATCGACGCCGGATGTGCCGTCGCACTATCGACAGATTACAATCCGGGTTCGGCTCCGTGCCCGTCGCAGCCCATGGCGATGGCGATCGCCTGTCGATATCAAAAACTGCTGCCCGCCGAGGTGCTCAATGCGGCGACGATCAACGCGGCATACGCTATCGGCCTGGGCCAAACGCACGGTTCGATCGCCGTCGGAAAGTCCGCCGATCTCGTCATTTTTGACTGCGGCGATCACCGGCAGATCTCTTATGAATTTGGAGGAAGTCCGGTCAAGAACGTCATTAAGAGCGGGATTATTTGCTATTGACGGGCGAAGAGTTTTCCAGAATGCTTGGGCGGATGGCGACCGGTTGGACCGGCCGTGATTATCGCGGAGTCGCGGCCAATTTTGCCGATGAACTGCTTTATACAGACGGGTTGAATTATAGTTTTTGCGACAGGGCGTCGCTCCTCGCGTTTTTTCAGGATGACGAGGGAGAACCGCAGTCGTGCCGGTTTCAAAACATAATTTTCGACGAGTCGCGGCAAATAGGCTGCGCGGAATATACTTATTCAGGGAGTTTCACGTACCACGGTACCGTTTGGGTCGTGCTCGGTGACGATTCGATCACCGAGTGGCGAGAATACCAGTACCGCACCGACGTGAGTTGGGAAGAATTGTGGAAATAGCTGGATCAATTGTAATCGATGGCGAAAGCCTGACCTTCGAACAGGTCGTTTCTGTCGCCTATGGGCGGCCCGGCGAGCCGCGTGTCGTGCTTTCGGACAAAGCGAAAGGGAATGTTGAGCGGAGTGCCGCGGCGGTCCAAACGCTGCTTGACCGAGGCGAGATCGCCTACGGCATCACGACCGGTTTCGGCGCGTTCAAGGACAAGATAATCAGCCGCGAAGAGGTGGAGACCCTTCAGCGCAATATCGTCGTCAGCCACGCGGTTGGCGTTGGCGACAATTTCGATACCGCGACCGTACGGGCAATAATGCTGATCCGTGCAAATACGCTTGCGAGAGGCTTTTCGGGCATCAGGCTTGCCACGCTCGAACGTATTCTTGAGTGTCTGAATCGCGGCGTTCATCCGCAGATACCTGAAAAGGGTAGCCTCGGAGCGAGCGGCGACCTTGCCCCGCTTGCGCACTTTGCGTGCGTGTTAATTGGCGAGGGCGTTGCCGAGATCGGCGGTGAGGTGGTATCGGGTGGCGAGGCGCTCGCTCGTGCCGGGATCGAACCGGTCGTCCTTGCCGCTAAAGAGGGTCTTGCGTTGACCAACGGCACGACCGTGATGACCGCTGTCGGGCTGCTTGAGGCCCACAGGGCCAAGCATCTTGCCGAGATGGCAGACATTGCCGGCTGCCTGAGCCTTGAGGCTCTGCACGGCACGCTGTCGGCATTCGACGAGCGAATTCATGCACTACGGCCGCATCCCCGACAGATCGAATGTGCAAAGAATCTGCGCTCGATGCTTGACGAGAGCGAGTTTGTTCGCGATTTTGACCCGTCGAACGTCCAGGACGCCTACACGCTGCGTTGCATGCCGCAGGTTCACGGTGCCTGTCGCGACGCGGTCGCGTACGCCAAGTGGCTGATCAAGATCGAGCTCAACGCCGTGACAGACAATCCGCTGATCTTTATTGACGACGACAGCGGCCGGATCGATGTCGTCAGCGGCGGCAATTTTCACGGCGAGCCGCTCGCACTCGCGTTCGACTATCTGACGATCGCCCTTTCCGAGCTTGGGAATATTTCCGAACGACGGATCATGCGCCTGACGGACGAATCTTCGAACGCACACGTCCTGCCTGCGTTCTTGACCGAACATGGCGGCATAAACTCGGGGTTTATGATCGTCCAGTACACGGCGGCAGCGCTTTGTACCGAGAACAAGGTTCTGGCGCATCCGGCAAGCGTCGATACGATACCGAGCTCGGCAAATGTCGAGGATCATGTTTCTATGGGGGCAACGTCGGCACTGAAACTTCGCGTCGTAGCAAAGAACCTCGAGACGATAGTCGGACTCGAGGCTTTTTGTGCCGCACAGGGGATCGATCTTCGCAAAAAGGTCCTCGGCACCGATCGGCGGCTCGGCAAGGGCACGCGTGGCCTGTACGAAGAGTTGCGAAGCCGGATACCATTCATCGAAAAGGACGAATTTATGAAGCCGCACATCGAGGCGGCTTGCGAGATCGTGAGGGCACATCAGACGTCAAATTAAATATTTATGCGAACGATCAAAATCTTGGCGTTTTTCGCCATACTTGTTTTTGCGGGCTGCTGGTCTATCGACTCCAAGGCCGGCAACAGCCGTACTGAAATGCCGTCCGAACGGCCCGTCGCCACTCCGACACCTCGCATTACACCGACGATGACCACTACGCCGACCATTGCAAACGGAAAAAAGAGTGGCGGCTTTATGGCACAGCTGCCGTCCGATTTCGAACAGCCCTCCGATGATGCAGGGAGACTGCTGCTGAGGGAATATGGTTCGCTATTCGTTGCGGGGAACGGAGCCATCGCCCCGAAAAAGGTCGTTTTCAAGGACGAGTCCGACGTTATGGCCTTCCAGGCATCGGTACCTCAATCGACCGAGACGATCGGCGGCTATTCGGTCACGCTTCAGACGCCCGCAATGACCGCTCTTAAGGCGGCGATCGCCGAGGCTCGGTCCGCCGGCCTTTCGATCGGGCCGCGAGGCGCTGATTCGGCGAAACGCGGATATAAGCAGACCGTGACGCTCTGGGCGAGCCGGGTAAATCCGGGATTTGTATTTTGGGTCGGGAAGGGCCGCGTCACTCAGGCCGAAGCGTCACGGATCAAGGCGATGTCACCTTTCGAACAGGTGCCCGAGATACTCCGTCTGGAACAAAGCGGGATCTATTTTGCAAAGGATCTTTCGAAGTCGATCATTTACTCGGTAGCACCTCCGGGAACCTCACAACACCTCTCGATGCTCGCACTTGACGTCCAGCAGAACGAGAATCCGCGGGTTCGTGAGATCCTCGCACGTAACGGTTGGTTTCAAACCGTAAGTTCTGACCTGCCGCACTTTACATATCTCGGCGTCCCCGAAACCGATCTGCCTGGCCTCGGTCTCAAGCCGGTAACGAATTCGGGCCGCAGATTTTGGGTGCCCGACCTTTGATCTTTCGTCCCGGATGGCCCGGGGTGTTTTTCTAGAAACTCACGGCACCAAGCATAGCACGGGCCCGACATAAGAAAAATGACGGCCCGAAGACCGTCATTTCCCCCAAATTTCGCGATCGGTTATTTGATTATGAACGGCTCGAGCAGCCGCATCCACGCTTTTTCCGCCCTTTGGTATTCTAGTGTACATCTGACGGCTCGTTCTTCGGGCAACCCGTCCGGACCGACGATCGATCTCATACTTTTCGGATCGCTGCCGTAAACGAGGCAGAGCATATCGTAAAAGCGGGTCTTGCTGAACGAGTGTTCGTCCCAATAGGCCATGTCGTTCGGGTCCGAGTCGCGGCTCGCAAGGTCGAACTCCAGTGCCGCGTTGATGGCGCTTCGCCGCCCCTCCGGGGAACCGTCCAAGATCAGGATCGTGGCGAGCTGGTCCACGGCGTCCTCCTCACGGCCGGTCGCAGGCAGGTCCAGAACGTCGATCAGACAGTGTCCCAATTCATGAAAGAACGCTTGCATGATCGTGTCACCGACCATATCGTCGATCTTTGCCTGATCCTTGGTGATCGTTTTGAATTCTTGTTCGATCTGGTCGGCAAGTTCGTAACAGATCGTGACCTCGGTCGTATCGGAGCTGTAAAATGCGTTCGGCTCGCCGCAGGCGTCAAAATTCAGGTAGACGTCACGCGGCAATGCGATCAACTCGTTCAGTCCAGTCGCGATCTCCTGCAGCATCGCGGCCTCATCCTTCGGCATCGCTTTCCTTGGCTTTCCACCCTTAGCGACAGGCGGGAATCCGACCTTGAAGTCGCCTTTGTCGAGCGGGTGCTTGGCCGCGGCGGCGGGCTTGGCCGGCGTGGCGGCCGGCCGCGCATTCACCGGGCCGTTGAAATTTGTTGACTGTGCCGTCGAGGTGGCTGTTAATTGGCTCGATCCGAGAAACAGGGCCAACGAGACAAGAGCGAAAACACCGAACAGAAGTCTTTTCATAATGGTTATTCTCAGGGCCGGATTCAGACGAGCAATCAGGCAAACATCTCGCCGATCGGCACATATCATCGTCAAAGTCGTTCGGATTATAGATGAGTCCGTCGCCGATGTCCACAAATTATTTTCGCGGTGGGCCGCACCGGGCTCGCCCTATCCGATGGAACTCATCCCGCCGTCAATGTGCAGTATCTGACCCGTCATCCAAGACGACGCGTCCGAAAGCAAAAAAGCCGCCGCGGCCGCGATATCCGCGGGGTTACCGATCGCCTTGAGCGGATGCCGTGCGGCCGAAGCGTCGCGCTTCTCCGGCGTGTTGAGCAGCCGTTCGGCGAGCGGCGTATCGGTCAGTGAGGGAGCGATACAATTGACGCGGATCTTCGGAGCAAACTCCGACGCGAGCGAGCGCGTCAGCCCCTCGACCGCTCCTTTCGACGCGGCTATCGATGCGTGAAATCCCATGCCGGTCTGCACGGCGACCGTACTGAAAAGCACGATCGACGAACTTCCGGCATCTTTCAGATTCGGCAGCACTTTCTGGATAACGTTCACGGCACCGAGCAGATTGACCCGCAGGTCATTGAGAAAGTCATCCTCAGTTAATCGGTGAAATGGTTTGAGATTGATCGTTCCGGGGCAATAGACCAGCCCGTCCAACGCACCTTCGACCGCGGGGAAGTCGCCCGCAACCGCGGCGTCAAACTCATAAGCAGCGACGTTCTTGAGTCCGCTCGGCTCGTTCGGCGTGCGGTTGAAGGCGAGCACGTCGTCACCATTCTCCGAGAGATGGCGAGCAAGTTCCAGCCCGATGCCTTTGCTTGCTCCAATTATCGCTATCCTTTTACTCACTGTATTTTCCCCTTTTTGTTTCTCTTGCAGGCCTCGCTGCAGAACTTGACGTCGTTCCAGACGCGCTCCCATTTACGCCGCCAAACGAAGGGCCGTGCGCACACCTCGCATATCTTTGACGGCAAATGTTGCTTTCTAACGCCCTTCATGGCTCGAAGAAGTGGTTTCGACGCCTTGCCCGCGTCGGATTCAGGAGACAAAAAAAGACACCGCGAACGGTGTCTTTTTTATGATCAATATGTGGTACACCCGGCATGATTCGAACATGCGACCCTCTGATTCGAAGTCAGATACTCTATCCAGCTGAGCTACGGGTGCTCGAAGTAATGATTCTAGATTTGCAGGCTTCAATTTGCAAACCCGACAAACTATCTACTGTTGGAGAGTTCGGACATGCTTGACGATCGCCTTGATCTCCTCGGGCTTGAGTTTGTCTTTGAAAGCCGGCATTCCATCGTCCGGAAAACCGTCAGCGATATAGCCGTAGATCTTGTCATCGGGCTTCGCTTTTTGTTTGGCGGTAGTAATGTCGTCAGGATCGATCTCTTTGCCGTCAACGGTGGTTTTTCCGCCCTTGCCGCTGTCCTTGTGACAGGTCATGCAGTTGGTTGTGTAAAGCTTCATGCCCAATGCAGCCTCATCCACCGGCGTCGGGGCGGCTGCCGTCGGTGCCGGTGAGGCGGCCGCTTTGTTGTCATTCTTTGGCGCGTTGGGTGTCGGGGCAGCGGTCTGTCCGCAAGCGGCCGCAAAAAGAGCAAGAGCCGCCGCAATGATCGCGATTTTTAACTTGTACATAAAATAGATCTCCGTTTCGTTTGATTACGATTGGGGAAAAGTTTAACTTAAGGTCGTAATTTACACCAATTAGACCTGTCAAGAATATGAAACTTCGCATTGTGCTGCTCGCCGCGATCGCCGCGTTGAACGTTTTTCCTGTCCTTGCCCAGACAACGCCCAGGTCGCTATCGGCGCCTGGTTTGCGTTCCGATGTTACCGTTCGCCGCGATGGGCGGGGAATACCGTACATCGAGGCTAAGAATGATGCCGATCTATATTTCGCCCAAGGCTACATCACCGCCGGCGACCGCCTGTGGCAGATGGACCTAATGCGGCGCGTTGCACGGGGCGAGACCGCCGAATTATTCGGTCAGGCGGCGCTCGACGGCGACAAACGCTGGCGACGGTTTGGGTTCGCGGCATTGTCCGAATCGGCGGCGGCCAATATTACCGGCGAAATGCGTGTCGCGATGGAGGCCTACGCTAATGGGGTCAATGCGTTCATTGCGACGCTCGACGACAAGACACTGCCGGTCGAGTTCAAGATACTGCAATATAAGCCGCGGGCATGGACGGTTGCCGATTCGCTCGTGATCGGAGCTGTCCTTGCCGATGCTTTGAGCAACACCTGGCAGCAGGACCTCCTGCGACAGCAGCTTTCGGGCATCGACCAGGAAAAGTTCGCCGATCTCACTGATCCGGTCACCCCCTTCGACGTCGTGCTCTATGGCAAGGACAAGGCCGCAAAGCCTCGCGGTGGCAGTTCAGCACAGGCCGCGTTCGGGCGGCTTCCGGCTGTTGGTGTCTCGGACTCGACCATCGCCTCGGCGGACTATGATTCAAAGCTGCGTAAGGAGTCGCTTGAAATGGTCGGTCTGTACGCCGAGGGCCTCGCGGCGAGCAATAACTGGGTGGTGTCCAGTAAGCGTACGGCGGATGGCAAGGCCATGCTCGCCAATGATCCGCATCTTGCGCCGTCGGCGCCGGGCATTTGGTATCTCGCTTCGCTTCAAAGCCCAACGGTCCATGCGGCCGGCGTGACCGTCCCAGGGCTGCCGGCGATAATCATCGGCCACAACGAGAAGATCGCCTGGGGAATGACCAATGTCGGCCCGGACGTCCAGGACATCTACCTCGAGACCGTCGACGGCGATATGGCCGGAGGAAACGCCAGGGTCAAGACCCCGAACGGGTTCCAACCATTGAGATCGCGAAAAGAGAAGATCAATGTTCGCGGAAATCTGATGAAGCCAGACGTCTCGCCCGTCGAAATGGATGTATACGAAACCCATAACGGCCCGATCGTGCTGACCGAAGGCGGGAAGAGCTATTCGCTGAAATGGACGGCTCTGAACCCCAAAAGCCTTGAGCTCGGCACGTTCTATAAGCTCAATCGGGCAGGTGACTGGCAGGAATTTCAAAACGCTATTCGAGGGTTCGGCGGCTCAACACAGAACTTCGTCTATGCCGACATCAAGGGCAATATCGGGTGGTACGCGTCGGGCCAGATCCCGATCCGCCGCAAGGGCGACGGGTCGCTGCCATATGACGGCTCGACGGCCGATGGCGATTGGACCGGCATGATCCCGTTCGAAGAACTGCCGCACTTGTACAATCCCCCGGCCGGTTTTATCGTCACGGCCAACCAGCGTATCGCCGGCACGGATTATAAATATCAGCAGATGACCCGCGTGTACGGCTCGGACCGTGCCCGCAGGATCTACGACCTGTTATCGGCTAAGAAAACGGGCCTCACAATGGATGATTCGCGCGATATTCAGCACGACGTGTATAACTGGCCGCTGGCAATGTTTGCAAAAACGATCGTCGCGGGCGGCTTTGCCTCGGCCGAAACGCTGGCTGTCCTCAAGGCGTGGGATGGGAAGATGACACCCGACAGCCGAGGTGCGGTACTTGCAAACGAGATCCGCACCTGCGTCGGCAATCGAATCGCCGAGGACAACAAACCGGTGCCCGCCGGACTGATACAGGCCAGGATATTTGATATGGCTGTCCGCGAACAGCCCGCTCGCTGGCTTCCGTCCGCATATCGGTCGTACGGCGAGCTTTACAGGGCGTGCGACGCCAGTGCGCGGACGAACCTCGCGGCCTCGAAAGTATTTGGCAGCGATCCGGCCGGATGGGTATGGGGCAAATCATTCACCGCACGGTTTCCGCACCAACTTGCCGCTGCTCCGCTCATTGGCGGCCAATTTGCGACGCCAAATGTACCTATCGCCGGCAGCGGGCGGACGCCGAATGTCGGTTCTAACGTTTCAATGCGTTTGATAGCGTCGCCGGGCAACTGGGACGCAACCCGCCACGTCATTCCGCTCGGCGAGTCTGGCGACCCCAAGTCGCCGCACTACAAGGACCAGTTTGACGCCTGGAAGGACGGTACACCGATGATCTTTCCGTTCTCAAAGGCCGCTGTTGAAAAAGCAACGACGATCGCCCTTGTGATGTCGCCGAAATGATGTGAATGGCGGCGCTTGGCCAAGATGGGTTCCGTCTTACTCAGATCGAGCCGTCAGGCGGTCGATGAGGTCGGCCAGGATTATCGCCGCCGCCTCCGAATCGACCGTGCGGCGGGCCTCATTCACCGTCTTTCCTTGCTGCCAGAGGCGTGATTTGGCCTCGTACGAAGTGACGCGTTCGTCCTGCAGCACGACGGGGATGTCTAGCGACAGGGCGAATTTACGTGCGATATCGCGGGCGTATCCTGACATTTCGCTTTCAGAGCCGTCTGATTCCAGCGGCAAACCAATTACCAACGCTTTGGCATCAAAATCCGCGACAATGTTTTTGACGGATAAAAGTAAACTTTTCCAATTGGTTCGCGTTATAACTTCGAGCGGCCGGGTGGTGACCCTTAGTTCGTCAGATACGGCTACGCCGATCCGCTTTGTGCCCGGGTCGATGGCGAGCAGCCGTCCCGCGGCGGGTACGCGGGAAATGTCTGCAATCGGGCCGCTATTAACTGTATCTTTTTCTTGCACGATTAATTTTGATGTCGGATAATTCCCTTACGACGCGGTTTTGTTTTTTGGTCAGAGGTATTATATGTCATTTCGCGGAAAGATCTGGGTTTTGGTGCTCTCCGGGGCAATTGCGATGTATGCGGTCATCGGAGGGCTTCCGATCGTCGGCAGCCTTTTAACGACTCAGGCTCAGCAGCCGGTTAATGATCCAGGCGCTCAGCTGCGTATCGTCGAGTCGGTCTTGCAGCATATCCAGAATGATTATGTGGACGAACCCAACATGGAAAAGGTCCGCGTCGGGGCTCTTCGCGGACTTGCCTCGGGCCTCGATCCGTATTCGTCTTACCTGACGCCGGAACAGGTCAAGGAATTTCAGGCTGGCGGGTTTGCCGGCAGATCCGGCATCGGTGCCGAATTGTCGCAGGTTTCGGGTTACGTTTACATCATCTCGGCACCAAAAGGTTCGCCTGCTGAAAAGGGCGGTATCAAGTCCGGCGACGTCATCGAGTATATCGACGGCAAGGCCACGCGTGACATCTCGCTGTACGACGCTCGTCAACTGCTGGCCGGTGACGCGGGCTCGGTCGTGAGCCTCCGTGTCCTTCGTTCAGGCGAAAAGCCGCAGACCATCAAGGTCACCCGAGGCACGTTCAAGGCCCCGTCAGCCGAATCGCGGATCGAGGGCGGCAAGATCGGCATCATCAAGGTCAATAGCCTCGACACGGGTGAGGCCGCGGATATTCGCTCGCAGTTGACCTCGCTTACCAAACAGGGCGCGCAGAAGATCATTCTTGACCTCCGTGGTGTTGCCGGCGGCACGCTCGAAGAAGGCACCGCGGTCGCGAATCTTTTCATTAAGGACGGCGATCTCGCTAAGGTCGTTGGCCGCGAGGGCAAGGTGACGCGAACCGTTTCGGCAGACCCCTCGAAGGCTGTTTTTGACGGTGAGATGGCCGTTCTGACCAGTCTCGGGACCGCTGGAGCGGCTGAGGTTGTGGCCGCGGCGGTCGGCGAACGCAAGCGCGGCGAGGTAATAGGCGAACGCACATTCGGTTCCGGCACTGATCAAAAGCTGTTCACGATGTCGTCCGGCGGCGGCTACCTTCTGACGGTCGCGAAATGGGCGTCACCGAGCGGCACGCCGTTCTTTGGCGAAGACCGCAACTCGATGGGCGTCAAGCCGTCGATCGAGGTCAAGCGGCCCGACACTCCGGAACCGCTCGATGTCGAAGACCTTGTCGATCAGCAGAACAAGGACGGACAGAACCCGCAGGCGACCCCGACGCCCGCACCAAAGACAAAACCGGTTGTGACAGAGGACATTCAGCTTAAGAAGGCTCTTGAGGTCCTCGGTGAAAAGCCGGCCGCGTCAAAGGCTGTCGGATGATCGGTCATCTATCAAGTCAATATTCAAAAAGGCCGAAATTTCGATTTCGGCTTTTTTATTTATTGTCGTATATTTGCATCACTGTTAGAATCGAAACCAAATGAACGACACACCGATCAGTATTCGTCCGTTTCGTGAGGAGGACCTTGGCGAGTGGTTTCGCCTGCGGCAGTTGCTGTGGGACGAGACTGGCCAGGACGATCATCAGAGCGAGATGATGGATATCCTCGACCACAGTGATACACAGTTCGTCGCCGTGGCAGACGACGGCAATGGCCGGCTGGCCGGCTTTCTCGAGGCGAGCATTCGCCCGTTCGTCGAGGATTGTGAGAGCGACAATGTCGGTTATCTCGAGGGATGGTATGTCGATGAACCATATCGTCGAATGGGGATCGGCTCGCGGCTGGTCGAACTTGCCGAAAGGTGGGCGCGGAAAAAAGGTTGTACCGAAATGGCCTCCGACGCCGAGATCGACAACGATTCGAGCATTGCGGCTCATATCAGGCTCGGATATGAGGAAACTTCCAGGCTCGTCCACCTTCGAAAGGACCTTGTTTAATTTGTGATCCGTTTCCGAAGAAAAACGTTTTCTGCTGCCGCGTTCCTCCTTTTCGCCGTTTCGGCGATCGCGGCACAGTCCACCGATCAGGCATTCCCGACGGCCGTCCGGGCTAACGAGATAGTCGGTTCGATCAAGGCCCGCGACATCGGCGATGCTCGCCTGACGAGCTACTTCTACGCGTTTAACGGCGATCAGGGCGATATCTTCGTCAACGTCGTCACTAAGAATTTTGACGGTGATATCGATATATTCACCGCTGATGGGCTTCGTCCGCTGACCAAGATCGTCATATTCGCCGATGCCGCGTCGAACGAAACAGGGCGGATCGTTTATCTACGCCGACCGGAAAGGCTTCTGCTTCGCATTCAGGGACGGACGCCGAACGACGATGTAGCAACGTATCGGATCAAGTTTGCGGGCAGTTTTGTTGCGGCAAAGGGTTCTGACGAAGACGATGTCACGGCGCCGGCGATAGCTTCGGCGGGTACCGGGGCGGTTCGTGTAAATTCCGTCGGGACGATCATCGAAGAGCCGGTAAAGCCCGCTCCGCCCGAACGAAAAGCGGCGTCGACGGCAACAATTTCCGACAAACAGGCGAAGGCAAAGTCTGACCAAGCCGGGGACGATCTGTCAAAGACCGTCTCGGAAAACAAAAAGGCCGCATCCACAACGACGAAACCTGCAAAACCGGCCACAAAGCCCCCCGTGCGACCGTCGGAGGAGAAGAAAAAGGCCGCCGAAACTCAGGCTCCCGGCGACCCGATGGCGGCATTTCGCCTCGTAGTCGTGTTTAAGGACGGCAAACAGATCGAGCGGCCGATGACCGATGTTAGCCGCTTTACGGTCGATAACGGCACGCTGACGGTCATCTTTAAGGACGGCTACATCGGCCGCTACGCGATGTCCGGCGTCATGCGGGTCGGTATCGAATGATCAGGCGTAGCTGTGCAGCCCCTTCAGAAGATAGCTCACACCCAGATAGGTAAAGATCACCAGCAAAAACCCGATAATCGCGAAATATGCCGAACTTCGCCCTTTCCAGCCGCGTGAGATGCGGGTGTGGAGGAACGCGGCGTACGTCAGCCATGCGACCAATGCACCGGTTTCCTTGGAATCGAATCCCCACGGGCGGCCCCAGGACTCGTTGGCCCAGATGGCACCGGTGATGAGCAGCATCGCCAGCCCGGCAAAGGCAAGGCATGCCGTCTTGTACATCAGGCTATCGAGCGAATCGAGGCTCGGCAGCCGGGCGATCAGCCCCTCGGTCCTGTATCCGAAAAGTATCACAAAGATCGTTCCCACAAGTCCTGTCAGCAATGCCGCGATCTCGACCGGGTTCGTGTTCAGACTCAGGAACATCTTATCGCCCGCGTTCGCAACGTAACTCTGTGCCATCTGCTCATACTGCGACGGACGCATTTGTGTCAGTTCCTGAGCTGACAGTTGCTGAGTTTCGGCTATTGCCATTCCTGCGACGAGATATTGGCCCGGTTCGGCCGCGAGCTGGGCTTTGAGCTTCGGGAGAACGTCGGTCGTCGTTTTGATGCCGTTCACGAGAACACCCATCGCCACGATCTGGGCGACAAGCGCCAGTTTTAGGAAGATATGTCCGTACTTGCGGGCGGCTTCGTTATTCTTGTAGATATAGACGATAAATGCCGCTATCGCCGCGATCAAAAGGAATCCGGCGATCGCCAGTGCCGGGCCGGCAAACGGTATCTCGAGCCGGAACGGCGCCGAGAAGGGCTTTTTGCCCGGGGCATTTTCGACGAACAATCCCGCGCGATAGACAAACTCGGTAAACACCGAAAACTTGCTGACCGTGGCAATGACCGAAAGAGCAAAAAGGCTAGACCAGATCGCCATCGCCTCGACCTTTACGCGATCCTTCAGCAGATAGACCACCGCGACTGCAAAACAGACGAGAGCGATGCCGTAGCTGAGCGACGCGACGCCGACATGGATCGGGCGCCAGTACGAATCGAGCACCGGCGGCAGGTCGATGAATTCGCCGCCGATAAATCTGGCCAGTATCAGGATAAGGGCAGCGAGCGGCAGCGTGAACGCCGTCAATACTCGAAAATTGCTTCGACGTGCAAACAAAAGCGTCGTGATGCCTGCCCCAAACGCGAACGCCAGACTTAGATCGTACAGGTTGGCAAACGGTATATAGCGAAACAGCCACGGAGTCGCCATGTTGCCGCTCTCGCGCATCATTGCGAGTTCGCGGTCATATGCCGCGACCCAGCGGACGAGCCAGCTCGACAGGTTAAAAAATACGCCGAGCGATGCACCATATAGCCCTATTTTCTCGGCCATGGATGACGGAGCGTAGAGATTGGTCAATTGGAACAGTGCCGCGAGGATGTAACACGCCAGGGCGATCATCATCAGTGCAGTATCCGAGATGAACGACGCCCCAACCTGTATCCTGATCGCGAGCATCGCAAAAGCTCCGACGATGACCATAATTGCCGGCAGATAACTGACCAATCCGTTCTTTTCTTCGAGTCTGTCGAGTTCTTTCATTTATTTTTACTACTCGATCGCCGTTCCGCTGACGCGGGCCGCGATCTTTTTGAATTTATCTTCAAATCCGAATTGATTCCTGTTCGCCTCACCGGCGAGAACGACCTCGTACTTTCCGTCGGCTGTCGGCGTGATCGCCGCCCAGACACGCTTGTGGGCGAAAAAGAACACAAAGCACAATGCGAAAATCAACCCGAATCCGCCAAAGTACCATGCGATGAATGCACCATGAAAAGGGTCGTACTTGATCGAAAGGATGTGCGCCATCGGCGATTTTTCAAACTCCGTCATTCGCCATTTGTAGCCTGCTTTTGGGGCATTGATCGGGATGTTGTCGGGCAGTTTTTCCGAAAAGGCAAAGACCCTGAGAGAATCCGATCCGGGCGGCGTAACGGTCAGAACGACCGCCGGATTGTTGTACTCGCCGCTCTTTGTATCCGGTTTGCCGCCCGGGCCCATCGTGAAATCAGCTAAGAACTGTTCAAATTTCACCTTGGTCCCGTCAGCGAGTTCGGACGTCCCGTTGCGTTCGACATCGACGATGACAGGCGTGCCTCCGGCGACTGGCGTGAGTTCGAGTTTGACCTTTCTTGCACTGCCGACCGGGATCGTTTGTGCCTGAAAGAATCTGTATCCGCGGTAATTGAGCGGAGCATTAAGGGCGACGTCGGCCTTCATGACACCGTACTGCGGATCGTCGATCAGGAGTTGCGTTCGCCAGTCCATCGTGTTGGTAACGTCGATCGTGCCGCCGGCGTCGATGAGAGTCTGCTGTATGTCGGTGCACTCCATCGAGAAGGGAAGTTTGACGTTGAACTTTTCCTTTTTGTCCAGATCGAAACGGATCAGCTGGATCTCGTCGGTGCGTTCACCGGGGACCATCTTGACGTCTGCGTCGAAACCGGTCTGAAGGGCAACGAAATGGCCTAAAAACAGCGTCAGCAACGCAACATGGACGATGTAGGCACCGATCCGGTTCCATTTGCCGCTTTCGCCGAAAACGGTGGTTACGCCCGCCTTTTCGGTCACGATTGTCTTAAAGCCGTTCTCGCGGAGTATCGTGACGGCCTTTGATGATGCATCGGCCTTGGACTCGGCATCGATCAAAAACGTCGCATTTTCTTTTCTGGCCAGCAGCCACGGCCTTGTGGCGGTAGTTTTTGGCTTGACGATGTAGCTCCAGGCCGAAGGGAAGCGGTCGATCGACGCGAGCACGATATTCAGCGAAAGGACAAGCAACAGGACGTTGAAATACCACGAGTGGTATATGTCGAAGATCCCGAGAGCCCCGAACACATATTTCTCGGCCGGCGTGAGCGAAACAAAGTATGCGTCAAAGCCCTGAACATTCTGCTGCAACACAACCATCCCGACGATGGAAAGCGCGACCAAAATGCACAAAAGTACCACACCAAAGCGCACCGAACTGAGAAAATCGAGAATTCGATTAACGATCGGCGCAGTTTTCGGCTTAAAGGCCGGTTTAGGCTCAATAGCGTCTTCGACAGCTGACATACTACCTAAAAAGCATAGCCGAGCGAAAAACGTTTGTCACACGGCTAATTATTAGTTCCAATTTTGATGGAAAAAATACGTGTTAATGATGTCCAATTTGGACAATTATTTTCTAGACGGTATTCTTAAGCTTTAAGTTTCGGGCAGTATCGAATATTGATGGACACGTTAACGGCTGAGATCGAAGAGTTAAAGGGCATATCGCTGAAGGATAAAGCGGCGGCGTATTTCGAGTTGACCAAACCGCGGATCGCGTTTCTTCTCGTCCTGACGTCGGCGGCCGGGTTTTACATCGGAACGGCCGGTGCGTTCGACACGATGCTCTTTGTGCACTCGATGGCGGCGATCACGCTGCTCGCCTTTGGTGTCGCGACGCTCAATCAGTGGATCGAACGAAACATCGACCCGCTCATGGAGCGGACCAGGACGCGGCCGCTGCCTAGCCGGCGTGTCACGCCGACTGAGGCATTGGTCTTCGGTATTTTGCAGTGTGTCGCTGCCGAAGCGTATTTGTACTTTTTTGTGAATGGTTTGACGGCGTTTCTGGGGATACTGGTCATTGTCGGATACGTGCTTGTTTACACACCGCTCAAGACCAAGACGACCGCCTGTACGGCGATCGGAGCCATCCCCGGAGCTTTGCCGCCGCTGATGGGCTATACGGCCGCTGCGAATGAGATCACAATGGTCGCGTGGGCGCTATTCGCGATGCAGTTCCTGTGGCAGTTTCCACATTTTTTGGCGATCGCCTGGATGTATCGGGACCAATACCGTCAGGCAGGGATCAAGATGCTGCCGGCGGTCGAGCCCGACGGACGGATCACCGTGAGGCAGATCGTGATGTTCACGATCATGCTAGTACCGGTGAGCCTGGCACCGTTCTTCTTTGCGACCGACGGGATCATCTATTTGATCGGAGCCGTGCTTCTCGGCATCTGGTTCCTGTGGGCGAGCATCCGCACGGCGCGAACCAAGACGAACGAGTCGGCACGTAGCCTCTTGCTTGTTTCGGTGATCTATTTGCCGCTGCTGTTCATCCTGATGGTGGCAGATAAACGATAGAGTTATGAAATTGGGTACGGTTGAGCCGGTCATTGATACTGAGGAACTCGAACTGAAGCTCGGTCGGTTGTCGGGCGGCGGGTCCCAAACTCCGGGCGGCCCCGGCGGCTATCGCGGCGGCGGAGACATTCCTTTGCCTCCCAGGGACGACGACGCCGAACACAACGAAACCGACCCCTCAGGCCGTTATCGCATTCTGACCTGGTTCCTGCTGCTGATCGTCCTGATGACGTTTGGCGGACTGATCGGAGCGTACGTGGTCATTGCCACCAACAATGTTGCCGAATGGGCTCCTTTTACGTTGCCGATACAAGTTTGGGTCAGCACGGTGCTGATCCTGGCGAGCAGCGTCACGTATTACATCGCCGAACGCTCGATCAAGGTCGATCAGCAGGCCCGCGGCAAACAGTATCTGCTGGTGACGACGGTGCTCGGCGGAGTGTTTATCGCTTCGCAGCTTCTGTCCTGGCTTGAGCTTTCGCGTCGCGGCCTCTATATGCAGGGCAATCCGTACGTCGGTTTCTTCTACCTGCTGACGGCGGTTCACGCCGTTCACGTGCTCGGCGGCATCACGGCATTGTCCGCGATACTGCTCCGCTCGTGGTACCCGACCGAAAATGCCGACGTCAAAAAGCGCCGCGTATCTCTCGCACAGGTCGTCGGCTGGTACTGGCATTTCATGGGACTACTGTGGATCGTTCTTTTCGTCCTGCTAGGATTCTGGAAGTGATAAGATGGAACTGCTCGGTGTATTTCCTCACCTTAATGCCTCGCTGAACGCACTCTCGGGCCTTTGTCTGATCGCCGGGCTTTATTTCATCCGGACGAAGCAGATACAGCGGCACCGGGCGTCGATGCTTGCGGCGTGTACGGTCTCGGCGGTATTTCTCGCGTCTTACCTGACCCACCACGCCTTGCGAACCTATTATTTTGGCCTCGGGCCGACCAAATTTACCGGCGAGGGCATTATCAGGCCGATATACTTTACGATCCTCACTTCGCATACGATTTTGGCTGCTCTGGTGACGCCGTTCATCCTCTGGACGCTGCATCGGGCGCTCAAGGGCAAGTTCGACCTGCATAAGCGTTTGGCACGCCTCGTTTACCCGGTTTGGCTCTATGTTTCGGTCACCGGAGTGGTCGTTTATCTGCTGCTGTATCAGTTTTATCCGGGACGCTAAAATTTTCATTTTTTTCTTGTCAACGGCTCAGGATCGGTGATATTATTGTTTTGTTGAAAAGTCGATCACCGAAGCCGTCTTAAGTAAGACGACGCGGGGGAACCATTGGTGGAGCGTTTTTCGCGAAACCGGGGGCGAAGCATCTCGATCAAGAGATACGGGGATACTCTTTCGTTCCTAGCCCGACAGCTAACCTCGTAGGTGTGGCAAAGAAGTAACAGCAACAGATTTAGCCGATATGGCAAGATTTTGATGTGCTTCGCGTCCGCTATTCAACACGGAAGCAGACATCCGGTCTTCTCAAAGGGAAAAAGTTCCGTCAAGCGATTGACGGAACTTTTTTTGTTTCCCATGGACGGTCTATTTGACCACGGTGACGGGCAGGACGCGAACGTCCATCGCCAGGACTTTGCCGCTCGGGTCAAACTCGACGGATTGCGGCTTTCCGGTCAATTTCATGGTCAACCTTTCGACCCTTTGGCGGATATCGACCGATCTCTTTTCGAGCCCGCCCGCTGTTTTTACGGCGATCTCGAGCGGCAGGCGAAATGCCGCAGGCACGATGGCGTCCGCTTTCTGAGTTTGCGTGACGGTCAGGGTCAGCGTCTTGTTCCGAGTGCCGTAAACCGGCCGAACGCTCAGTTTCGGAGCACCTGAACTATAGACCCACTGGTTAAAGAACCACGCCAGGTCCTGTCCCGAGGCCTCTTCCATCGCGGCCTTGAGATCGGTTGAGATAACAGAACCGAATTTATGCCGGTTCAGGTAAGCGTTAACGGCCTTCCAAAACGCCTCGGTACCGACTTGTTCGCGAAGCATGTGCAGAACGACACCGCCTTTATTGTAGGTGACAGAAGCATTGTCGAAGAGCTTGTCGGGATCACCGGCCCGAAGGTTGTACAGCCCGTGGCGGCGTTTGGTCACGGCATCATCGGCGAGGAATGTAGCCGCGTCGAAGCGGACCTTTCGCATATAGTCCTCGCGGCCGTTGGTGTTTTCGCGATAGACGGCCTCCATGTAGGTCGCAAAGCCCTCATTCAGCCAGAGTTCCGCCCAATTGCGGCAGGTTACAAGGTCACCGAACCACGAGTGGGCGAGTTCGTGCGATACGAGATCGGTGACGACATCCTTGCCAAAATCGAAATCGCCAAAAAATATCTCGGTATCGGCCATGGT
>JAIBCA010000090.1 GCA_019694345.1 Pyrinomonadaceae bacterium
TACTATCGATTCGACAATGTCGAGGCGGGCCAAACCTATGTTTTGACCGCCCAGCACAAGCGGTTTCAGTTCACTAACCCGACACGGGTCATATCCGTCAATTCGGACGTCTTAGACGCCGACTTCATTTCGTCGCCGTGAACCCGCCCCCTACCAGAGCACGAGATGGGATCCCGGCGAATGAAAAGGGCACCGAAGCGGTCTTCGGTGCCCGACATTTTCGTTGCCACGATGATTAGCTAGACCAGGCCCGCCTGTTCAGCCCGGCGAACCGCCTCAAGGCGGTTATGGGCCCCGAGCTTTTTCAGAATGTGCTGAACGTGATTATTGACCGTCGTTCGGCTGATAAACAGTCTTTCTGCAATGAGGGACGAGTTTTCACCTTTCGCCAGATGCCGGAGTATCTCGGTCTCACGTTTTGAAAGTTCCGTGTAGTTTGTCGGAGTTCTCTTAGCAGACTTGATCTGGTTGAGATGAACTTCGGGCAGACCGGTTTCGTTCAGGACAAAATCGCGAACGAGCAATTCGAACCGTTTCTGCATATCCGCCGGACGTACGATATGGATCGAATACCCCTCGGTCGAACGGGTTCCCTCAACTATCATCACCGAGACATTGACCCATTGCGACCGTCCGTCGGAATGGATCCGTATGTCGTAGCTTTTCAGCGGCTGGCCGATCCGAACCTGATGCTGAACGTTACAGTCTTTGCTGCATTCGCGTCCGCATTCGTCAATTCCGCGCACGACCTCATTGCAAGTCCTGCCGATCGCTTCGGGCGCCCCATAGCCGAACAGCTCGCCCGCCGCCGTGTTCCAAGCGGCGATCACACCATGCGTGTCGAGGGCGAATGCGGGGTCCGCGGTCCCGCTAACGAGCTTTTTGATCTCTACTAATCGCATTGGTCAGATCCATCAGAAAAATGATGCGAAATCATTATTGTTCAGGATCCATTACAAGGCAAATATAGAAAGCGGACAAAGCTATCCGAATACAGGTATCTACTGATGGTCTTTTCTAAAGGCACCGGTTATGGCATTAGAGCTTTAGCGTATCTCGCTCGTCAGAGCGAGGGGCGTACCTACGGCATCGGCGAGATCGCCGCCAATGAAAAAATACCTTCGGAATATTTGAGAAAACTGCTGTCTGAATTACGGCGTCATCGCCTGGTCAGTTCGGCCAAGGGCATCCACGGCGGGTATATGTTGGCACGACCGGCACACCTTATTACGCTTTGGGATGTTTTCAGCCTGCTTGACCAAGACCCGTATTTGGATGAGTGCATAATCTGCGGATCGCGCGACAAGGACCGCTCCTGTCCGATCTGCCGCGAATGGAAACAGATCAGCGATAGTCTTGTGCATCTGCTGAAATGCCAGACCATCGCCGATTTTGCAAATTACCCATCCGGCGGGCACAAGAAAGTTCAGAGGACGAAGAGCAACAAGCAATGACACTGACCTGGATCGCCATTATCGCGAGTTTGCTGATGGGAGCCGCAGCGGCAATGGTCTTTATCTACGCCGTGAAACAAGACTACTTTCGCGATATCGAAGAGATCAAGTATCAGGTCTTCTGGTCCGATATTGACGAAGTCGTTAACGAAGTCGAGGAGAAGAACAAGAATGAGCGAGCACAATGACCTTCACCATACTACCGAAAGCAGCGAGCCGATCTCGCGACGTAAGGTCCTGGCGTGGCTGACGAGTATGGGCATTTTAGGATCGGCCATCGTCACCGTTTTTTCCAATCTGGTGTTCATCAAGCCGCGAGCCACTTACGGACAGCCAATGCGGTTCAGTATCGGCACACCTGACGAATACCCACCGGGAACGCGCATCGCGCTTGGCAATCAAAAAGTGGCCGTGATCCGTGAGGGCAACAAGATGGCCGCGATATCGATCACATGCACCCATTTGGGATGTATCGTCGGTGTCGCCGATACCGGTTTCGCTTGTCCGTGCCACGGCTCGCGTTTTGATCAGGATGGCAATGTCACGGGCGGGCCCGCTCCGAAACCGCTGCCGTGGTTCGAACTTTCGATGGCGCCGAACGGCGAATTGGAAATTGACAAGGGCAAAGAGATCACTGCCGGAAAATGGTTTACCGTATGAGCGACAATAGTCAAAAAAAGAGTGTCCTTAGCGTCGTATTGGGTCTTCCGTCCGCGGTTTGGACGTCGGTATTTCGCAACGATCTGCCGCACACCGATCTGGGCCGGT
The DNA here is from genome assembly GCA_019694345.1 of Pyrinomonadaceae bacterium. GTDB lineage: Bacteria > Acidobacteriota > Blastocatellia > Pyrinomonadales > Pyrinomonadaceae > OLB17. Next base: position 2,223 of record JAIBCA010000090.1, read on the forward strand.
CACGGACGAGTTTTACCAATTTTTTCCTTCATATTCATCCGGTCAAGGTCCACAAGCATACATTGCGGCCCTGGTTCACGATGGGTTTAGGGCTGATCAGCCTGTTCCTGTTTCTGACCCTGACCGTGACGGGCGTACTGCTTATGTTCTACTACGTCCCGTCCACGACCCAGGCGTACGATCGTATGCTGGACCTTCGGGGATCGGTCGCCTTCGGTGTATTTCTGCGAAATATGCACCGCTGGTCAGCACACGGAATGGTCGCGGTCGTCTTTTTGCACATGTGCCGTGTTTTCTTTACCGGCTCCTATAAAAAACCTCGTGAATTCAATTGGGTGATCGGCGTGCTGCTGTTCCTTTTAACGCTTTTCCTGAGCTTTACCGGTTATCTGTTGCCGTGGGACCAACTCGCGTTCTGGGCCATCACTGTCGGAACCGCCATCGCCGGATATGCTCCGGTATTTGGAAACGAGATCCGCTTCCTTCTGCTTGGTGACACGACCGTCGGACAAGAGGCACTCTTGCGATTTTACGTCCTGCACGTTGCCGTCTTGCCGCTTATCACTACGCTCTTGATCGCCGTCCACTTCTGGCGTATCCGCAAGGACGGCGGAATGTCACGTCCGGCCGAGGCCGACATCGTGGAAACCAACGAAGCGGCCCCGACGACAATTGCAAACGTTCCGGCGATGGCTTTTGCGGGCTCTGACGGCATCAATGTCATCGAAAAGAAGCGATACGGCATTCAGGGCATGGTTCGCGGGCCGTTCACCAAGGTCGGCAATGTTCCGGATAATTCGGTCTTCAGCTACCCGAACCTGCTGCTCGCCGAATTGTTCGTATTCATTCTGACCATACTCGGCGTGCTGCTCGTTTCGTTCTTCTTTAACGCTCCGCTTGAGGATCCCGTAAATATTCTGCATCCGCCCAACCCTGCTAAGGCACCTTGGTATTTCCTGGGCTTACAGGAGATGGTCAGCTACTCGGCATTTTGGGGTGGCGTCGGCATTCCCGGATTGGAAGTTTTGATACTGCTCGCGCTGCCGTATTTTGACCGCGGGCAGAAGGGTATCGGCGTCTGGTTCTCACGCGAGCGTCTGTTGGCCAACACTCTGTTCATGACGTTTGTGTTCGTCAATATCCTTCTGATCATCATCGGAACGTTTTTCAGAGGGCAAAATTGGGAGTTTGTCTCGCCGTTTTAGTGCGGGTTGAGGAATTATTGTATGAAGACGCGATTATCACTTGCGATAGCGAGCCTGGCGATCCTGGTCGTTCACGGATTCGTTTTCTACCAACAGTTTTTCCATAAATGGGAAACATATCAGACCTCGTATTTCGATCAGGCACGAACATTAGCCAAGACCGATGGCGAACGAGAAGCTCTGGCCTCACGTCGGCCAAGGATCGAGCAGATCATTGCGACTCAGTTCGGCAGTGATCGGGTCGACCGATGCACCACCTGTCACATCGCCTCGGATGACCCTCGGTTCAAGGACTCGCCGCACCCATACAAGTCACATCCCTTTTCCGAGGAGCTCGGTGATCGAATGGTCGATGGAAAATGGGAAAGACGGCATAAATTTGCCGATATGGGCTGTACGGTATGTCACGGCGGACAGGGCCGCGGTCTGGATACCTTCTACGCTCACGGCGAGGACGAGTTTTGGCCTGAACCGATGCTCGGGTATGTAACACAGGAGAATTGGCGGACGGACCTGAGACCCAAATTAAAGGGCAAGGAGTACATGCAGGCCAATTGTGCTCAATGCCATACGGACAAGGACTTTAAGGCGACGCCGGCGGTCAGCCGCGGCCGCGAACTCTTTACGCAAAAAAACTGCTACGGCTGTCACAAGATCGAGGGAATCTCCAACGGTACGCTCGGCCCCGATCTATCCGAGGTCGGCAAAAAGTGGAAGGTCGATTATTTATACGAATCGATCGTCGATCCTCGTGCAAACATCAAGACGTCGTTCATGCCGAAGTTTAATTTGACCGAAGACGAAACACGCGATCTGGTCATATTTCTCAAGAGCCGGCGAGGTTTTAACTATGCTGAGACGACACTTGACCGGTACAGAGCAACATTGAACAAGGGCGGGGCCGCTCCACCGGCCCAGCCGCCGGCAGGACAAACGACGGCAACTGCTACTCCGATCGCTAAGTCTGGTGAACAGCTGATAAATGATCGAGCCTGTGCCGCGTGCCATAAGATCGGCGATAAGGACGGAGGCATCGCCCCGGACCTCTCGTTCGAGGGCCTTATGAAGGATGAAAAGTGGCTTATCGCCCATTTCAAGGATCCTCGTGCCCTGATCCCCGATTCGATAATGCCGACGTTTGCATTCCCGGATGCCGAGTATTCGGCGATGGCCACATATCTGATGGGGCTGAATAAACCGCCAAGCCTGGGCAGTCCGCAGGAAACATATCAAAACCTGTGTATGCGATGCCACGGCGAAAAAGGCGACGGACACGGAATGATCGCCACGTACCTCGACCCATACCCGCGTGACTTTACCAATGCCGGGTTTATGAACAGCAAGACCGACGAACGTCTCGCGGCTTCGATCAAGAATGGTGTCGGCGGCACGTCAATGCCGGCTTGGGGCAAGGTGCTCAACGACGAGCAGATCAAGGGCGTTCTGGCATACATAAATCAGAACTTTACCAAGGAAGCCCGCCGTGAGATCAAACCCCGCGATGTGCCCGAGCAGAATCCGGTCGCGATGACGACCGAGTCGATCGCTCGCGGCGAAGCGGCGTATCTCAACCGCTGCACCGGCTGTCACGGCCGCAAGGCGGACGGCAAAGGCCCGAATTCGCTGGACATCCTGCCGCGGCCGCGTAATCTGCTGAACTCACAGTTCATCAACACCGCGACCGACCGCCGGCTGTTCGAATCGATACTTTACGGAGTACAGGGCTCGGCCATGCCGCCGTGGATCGACTACGGTCTTACAAAAGAAGATGTCGGCGACCTGGTGAACTACATCAGAAGCCTTAATCAAAACAAGAAAGAACTGGCGGCATTGGAACTTGTCGCGATGTGCCACTAGGCAGCTATTGGAGGCTATATGGAAAAAGAGGAAATCATGCAAGACGCCGGCGAAATACCTGTATCGACAGCGGCCGTTTACTCAGAGTCGATCCATGAGGACAGGACCGCAAAGCTATTCCTGATCAGTTCGATCGTCTACTTTTTTATTGTCGGCATCATCGCATTGCTGATCGCCGCAAAATTTGTATTCCCGACATTTCTCGGGACCATCCCGCAGCTTACTTACGGACGCCTGCGACCGCTGCACGTCAACGGAATGTTGTTCGGCTGGCTGCTGGCTTGCGATATGGCGTTGATGTACTACATCGTTCCGCGGCTCTGCGGCGTAAAGCTCTGGAGTGAAAAGCTCGGAATGGCGACTGCCGCCTTGTGGAATGTCATCATCCTCGGGGCGGTCGTATCGCTCCTGATGGGCTGGAATCAGGGTTGGGAATATGCCGAACTTCCGCTGCCGCTCGACGTCGCCGTCGTCGTCGCCTGGGTGATGTTCGGAGCAAATCTGTTCCTGACGATCGCCAATCGAAAGTACAAGGCGATGTACGTTTCACTCTGGTACGCCATGGGTACGATCCTGTGGACGGCATTTGTTTACCTGACCGGCAACTTCGCGACACTCTTCGCGACAGGTGTCAACCAGGCGAATCTCAACTGGATGTACGTCCATAATGCCGTCGGGCTGATCTTCACGCCGGTCGGTCTGGCGATCGCCTACTATTTTATTCCAAAGACATCCAACACGCCGCTTTACAGCCATAAGCTGTCGATGATCGGATTCTGGTCGCTGGCCTTTGTTTACGTTTGGACCGGTGCTCACCATATGATCCATGGACCGATCTCGCAATGGCTCCAGACCATCACCATCGTCTTTTCGGTGATGCTGCTCATCCCGGTTTGGGCGGCTGTCTATAATTTCTTCTCGACAATGAAAGGCCAGTGGCATCAGCTGCGAGACAACGTCTCGCTGAAGTTCCTGATGTCGGGCGTCGTTTTTTACCTGCTCACGTGTTTTCAGGGACCGATGCACAGCTTGCGGGCGGTCAATGCGATCGTGTCAAAAACCGACTGGATCCCCGGGCACGCCCACATGGCGGTCCTCGGTGCATTCTCGTTCTTTGCGATCGCGGGAGCCTATTACATGGTACCGCGTGTTTTCAAGACGGAGCTCTATTCCAACGCACTCGCAAACTGGAGTTTCTGGCTGTTCCTGATCGGCGGCCTCGGATTTTTTGTGACACTTTGGCTCGGCGGTTTCTGGCAGGGCTGGCAGTGGAACAATCCGGCGATCCCGTTCATCGATACGGTCATCGCCCTCAAGCCGATATGGCACACACGGCTCGCTTCCGGATTTCTTATGTTTGGCGGCATCGTCGCTTTTGCCTACAACATTCTGGCAACGATAGTCGGCTCAAAAGGAAAGGAGGTCAACGCAGAACCTGCGGCAGCAGCGGCTTAAGGCCACCGCTGACCATTGACGGAGGATATTATGTTACAAAAAGCTGATTACAACGCCGCATTTTTTGTCGCCGCTGCACTTATTCTGTTTTTTATCGGTGGGCTCCTGACGACGGTAGTTCCGCCGCTGCTTGATCAGAGTTGGACCAAGCCGTTCGAGAACAGCGATCCGGCCAACGGGCCGACCGGCAAACTTAACCCACTGAATGAACAGCAGCTCCAGGGCCGTGCGATCTATGTCCGTGAGGGCTGCTGGTATTGCCACACACAGCAGACCAGAACGCTCCTTGCCGACACCAAACGTTCGGGCTGGCGCGGTGTCGATGCACCGGTTTCGACCCCGGACGAGTTCGTTTATGACAATCCCCATCTCTTCGGCACCAAGCGAACGGGCCCGGACCTTTCGCGAGTTGGCGGCAAGTACAACGAGCAATGGCACATGGCACATTTCCGCAATCCGGCAGACCTCGTCCCGGGCTCGATCATGCCGCCGTTCCCGTGGATTGCCAACGATCCCAAGGAGTTTGCCGCTCTTGTTGCTTATATGCAGACGCTCGGCCGTTCGAAGAACTGGCGGCCCGATAACGACTACGAAAAATAGGTATGACCGACTTTAATATTCCAAGCGTGGCGTTCATTTACGCATTCATATTTCTTGTAGCCTTCGGTGCTCTGTTCTTTTTCATCAGGACACTGCGGGACGGTTATTGGGGCAAGAACAGTGAAGACGTCAAGTACCGAATGCTCGAGGATGACGAAAATGGAGGCGAATATGGACGAAAATAAGGAAAACAACGAACTAAAGGAATACGCAGGCGGATGGATGACCGAACGAAAAGGTACCGACGCACCGATATTTCTCAAAGTGGCATTTGCCGTCATCTCGCTCGGCGCACTGACGTATTTGATCGTCTACATGAACGGAGAAACGGACCACGCCGACCGCGGGGTCCTGGTACAGGCTTTTAACAAGGCGACGGGGACGGCGAATGGTTTTATGTATATCGTCGGAGGCCTGATCGCGATCTACATCATTATTTTGGTCATATTTGCGTTCAAGAAATTCCGTGACTAAAGGATTGCGATGAGCGAAGAAAATCTACAATTTGAATTGGCCGATCAAAAAGACGCTGACTATTGGATGAAGATGGTCAAGTGTCAGGACGCATGTCCGGTTCATACCGACGCATGCGGCTATGTGACGGCGATCGCCGAGGGCCGCGACCTCGACGCGTACAAGATCGCTCGAGCAACAAACCCTTTTGCATCGATCTGCGGACGCGTCTGCGGCGCTCCGTGCGAGGCGAATTGCCGCCGTGGTTCGCTCGATACACCGATCACGATTCGCGCGTTGAAGCGGTTCGTAAACGAGAAATACGGGCCTGAAACGGGAGATTTCACCTATTATCGCGATGGCTGCAATACCAAAATGCTGCCGCCCGAAAAGGGCGATGGCGAACGCATTGCAGTTGTTGGTGCCGGCGTTGCCGGACTAACGGTCGCACATGACCTCGTCCAGCTTGGATATCAGGTAACTGTTTTTGAAGCCTACGACGAGCCCGGCGGAATGCTGACGGCCGGTGTGCCGATATATCGCCTTCCCCGCGAACTCGTTCAGGCCGAGATCAACGCGATCTTGTCGATGGGGGTTGAACTCAAGTGCAACCAGCGCCTCGGTCGTGATTTTACGATCGGATCGTTGCGAAAGGACGGATTCAAGGCGATCTTTCTCGGCATTGGCCTGCAAAAGGGCCGCAAGATACCGATCGAAGGCGCGGATCTCCCGCAGGTTTTTGACGGACTCGATTTCCTTCGTGCCTTCAACGAAGGCAAGCCGATGGAACTGGGCCGCCGGATAGTCGTCATCGGCGGCGGCAACGTCGCGTACGATGTCGCACGTTCAGCGGTCCGCCCGGCAAAGGTGCCAATGGCCGACGCAGCGTCCGATATGGAGCGGACCGAACGTATAGCCTATGACGTTGCTCGTTCCGCACTTCGGCTCAGCGGCGACAAAGAGGTCCATATCGTCTGTCTCGAAAAGCGGAACGAGATGCCTGCCGATGAGATCGAGATCGTCGAGGGCGAGGAAGAAGGCATCCGGCTTCATGACGGCCGCGGGCCCCGAATGATCCTCGACGAAGAGGGATTTGTGACCGGGCTTAGGACGGTCAAGTGTGTGTCGGTCTTTGACGACAATGGCAAATTCAGCCCGAAGTATGACGAAAATGTCGTCGAGGATATTGCGGCCGACACGATAATGTTCGCCATCGGTCAGCAGTCTGACCTTTCGTTCCTCGAACCCGACGACGGCGTCGACGTTGAGAACGGCCTTATCAAGGTCGACCCCGATACTTACCAGACGACCGCTCCGGATGTTTTCGCCTGCGGCGATGTGGCTCATGGGCCTCGGCTCTTCATTCATGCCATTGCTTCGGCTCAGATCGCCGCCCGCTCGATGCACGATTATCTGCGAGGCACTCGCACCGACGTGGTCGTTAAGAAGCGTTGGCAGCCGGCAGACTACACGATGGCCGAGGGCTGGGATCAGATGAAACGGCGGCTGCCGCCTGCGCTCGACAGCGAACGCCGTGCTTCGTCAAACGATATAGTCGAGATCAATTACAGCGAGCCCGAGGCCCGGAAACAGGCTTCGCGATGCCTTCGCTGCAACGTGAATACGATCTTCGACACGTCCATATGCGTGGCATGTAACGGCTGCGTTGACGTGTGTCCCGAGAATTTGATCAAGCTCGTCGGGCTCGACCAGGTCAGATCCGACAAATACCTGATGCAGATCGCGTCGGACTCGCTTGGCATTGTCGAAGAAGACCTCGCCGGATACAGCGACCTCGAACTGAACGAACTGGGCGGCATTATGATCAAGGATGAATCGACTTGCATACGTTGTGCAATGTGCGCGTCGCGGTGCCCGACGAATGCCATCCTTATGAAGCGGTTCGAGTTTTCGCGAGAATGTGTGACGATCCACGCCCGTAATCCGAAGATCAGATATGCCGATGCGGCATAGTTCGTCATCGGTGCGAAATATTCAGCGGTTTTTGCGGAACGCGGTTGAGGAAATATGAGCGGTTGGGAGTTTTATGTAATATTTGCACTTGGTCTCGTCAGCAGCCTGCACTGCGTTTCGATGTGCGGCCCGATCGTCTTGTCGTACAGCCTTCCGTTAGGGTCCAGGCGATTTTCAAGTCAGGTTTCGGCCCATCTTTTCTATAATCTCGGCCGCATCATTACGTATGCAGTGCTCGGGGCGATCGCCGGACTTTTCGGCAGCAGTGTCAGCTTTGTCGGTGAACTCGCAGGCGTCGAGAATGTCGCGGCAATCGTCGCGGGGTGTCTGATGGTCATTGCCGGCGTTCTGATGCTGGATCTGCTGCCGAGCAAGCGTCTGCAAAAATTCAACCCACTGCTTTATACCGGTCGCCTTCTGCGGCCGCTGGCGGGCCGCTTTTCATCAACGTCGATCGGCAGCAAATTTTCGCTCGGGTTGATGCTCGGCTTCCTGCCCTGTGGGCTGATCTACGCCGCTTTGCTCAACGCAATGGCAACAGGCACGGTGTTTGCAGGCGTTATGACACTGACCGCGTTTGGCCTCGGTACGGCCGGATCATTACTGGCGATCGGCATATTTTCGTCGGCGTTCAGTATGAAACTCAGCCGCTGGGGAACGCGACTGGCCGCGGTCAGTGTACTGTTGCTTGGGATCTTGATGGTATCGCGAGGCGTCATGCCGATGGCGGCCGCACGCCAGCAGTCGGCCGAGGCTGTTCCCGCGTGTCACGCCAAGTGAGAGCTCGACGCGTAAAGAGGATCGAACGATGCACGCCGAATCACATGGGCCGGAAAATGATCTGCCGGCAGCCGTTGCCACGATCAACGAACCGCCGGCACAGGCGGCCCGGCCCGCCCGTACCCGTAAGAAGCTTCCGGTAGTAAACAAGGATTTCCAACTCGAAACATACAGCTGGCATCGTCTGCGACGCATCATTCACGCGGTGTGTTTCGTTACTTTCGTCCTGCTTCCATTTTTCAATGTCATCCGTTTCGACATACCCCGGCAGCGATTCTATTTTGTCGGGTTTGAACTCTGGATCAACGAATTTGCGATCGTGTTTTTCTCGCTGATGTTCTTGCTCTTTGTCATCACGGCCGCGTCGATGCTGTTCGGGCGGGTCTATTGCGGATATCTGTGCCCGCAGATGATATTCAGCGAGGCGTCCATTAATCTCGAAGAGCGGATCAAGACCTTTGTCAACAAATACTTTGCCAAACAGAGTCTCAGCGTCCGCCATTGGCTTAACAACATAGCGGTTTACTCGGTATTGGGGATCGCCTCCGTATTTCTCGCTTTTGTATTCATTTCCTATTTTGTCGAGCCTCGCGACCTGTTCGGACGACTGATCTCATTTGACGTTGTCACGGCCGGCGGCATCGCGGGAGCGGCGGTGACGATCATTACATTTGTCGATTTTGCTTTCCTTCGTCAGCGGTTTTGTACGACGGTCTGTCCGTACGGCTATCTGCAGGGAATACTCGGCGACAACAACACGCTTGTCGTGCATTACCGTGACCCTGAGGAACTATGCGTCGAATGCAAAAAGTGCATTCGGGTATGCCATATGGGCATCGATATTCGCACCTCGCCGTATCAGATCGAATGTATCCATTGCGGCGAATGCGTTGACGCATGCAAGCTGATAATGGGCAAATTTGGCAAGGATACGCTGATCCACTACGCCTGGGGCGAAAAGGGCGAGCTGTTAGGCGATGGCCGGGCCCCTTGGTATCGCCGCATCGGGCTCCGTGACGCCAAGCGGATCGCCGTAATTGCGATAATCCTCGTTTATGGAACGAGCCTCGCCATTGCATTTTCAATGCGGCATAGCGTTTTGGTCCGTGTTTCGCCCGATCGCAGCACACTGTTCAGGAAAGGTGACGACGAGCGTATTTACAACCGCTTTCGCCTCAATCTGGCAAACCGCAGCCGAACCGATGCGGCGGTGACGATATCGATCAACGGCCTGCCCGACGCTGTGACCACCATCCCGACGAATGAGATCGCGATCAAGGCGGGCGAGTCGATTGAGACGGAATTCGAGATATCGGTTCCGGCCGGCAGCCTTTCACAGCAGGTCAACCACTTTACGATAGACAGCGTCGCCTCGCCGGAAGCGACCCGTGACACATTCGAACAGACATTTATCATGCCGCTGGAGAAAATTACAAAATGAAAAAGAAAACCGCCGAATATTTTTCAAAACACCAGGGTTCCATCCTCAAATATCTATTGGGAGCAATAATGCTGCTTTTCATCGGCATTCTGATCACGGTCTATTTTGTGGCGAAACAGGCAAACCCGATATTTTTAGATGAAAAAGGCCGCCCGATCAACGCTCAGGCCGGTAACCCGCAATATTGATGATGACGGACACGAAGACTGTCGAAAAATGCAGCCTTTGCGGCCTCGGTGTCGGCCGTGACCCGTTCTCACAGCACTTCGGTGATGCTGACTGTGTTTTTTGCTGTATCGGCTGTCTCAACGTGTACACCATCCTGTATGAGAGCGGCGTGATCGCAAGCGGCGCCGATATTCGCGAAAATGAGGTCTTCAGACAGAGCCTGGCACTCGGTATCATCTCAAATCCCGCAGAGACTCGGGAAGAACGTCCGATTCCAGCCGACGCACCCACCAGCGAGGCACTCCTTCACGTTTCGGGAATGTGGTGCTCGGCGTGCTCGTGGCTGATCGAGCACAGCCTGAAAAAGGAGTATGGCGTCGTTTCTGCCGAGGCATTTTTTGCCTCGGACCTGGTAAAGATCACTTATTGCCCGCAGTATCTTCCTCCCGAACGCATAACCAACCGCATCGAACAGCTCGGCTACAAGGCAAGCGTCTATGATCCTGACAGCGAAAGCTCTGCAACCGAAAAACGTGACCTCGTTCTGCGGATCGGCGTCGCCGGCTTTCTATGGCTGAACATCATGACGCTCAGCGTTCCGCTCTATGTAGGATATTTTCAGGAGATCGCCCCGAGCGTTCGTTCGCTTTTTCCTTTTATTCTGATGATCATGGCGGCTCCGGTCATATTCTACTCGGCACGGCCGATACTTAACCTTGCGTGGACGGGGTTGCTCAACCGCACGATCCGAATGGAGACCCTTTTGGCGACGGGTATTCTCGCAGCGTATCTTTACAGCTCGATCCAGGCCTTCAGGGGCGAGACTCTGGTCTATTTTGATACTGCGGCCGCGATCGTCACCCTCGTTCTCCTCGGCAAGCTGATGGAAAAGGGGGCTAAGGAAAGGACGACCCGGGCTATCTCGATGTTGTACCGCCTGATGCCCAAAAAAGTGCGTCTGTTGACGGACAATATCGAACGGTTCGTCTCGATCGACGCCCTCGGCGAAGGTGATGTCTTTGTAGTAAAGGCGGGCGAGCGAATTCCCGCTGACGGTGTTGTCGTGGTCGGTGAAAGTCATGCCGACGAATCGCTGCTCACCGGCGAATCGACGCCGATCGGCAAGGCTGTCGGCAGTCTGGTCGTTTCCGGCAGCTTGAACGTCGGCAATGTGCTTCAGGTCAGAGCGACCAAGGTCGGATCCGACACAACGCTCGCCCAGATAATTTCTCTGGTCGAACATGCGATCAGCAGCAGGTCAGGTCTGGAAAGGACGGTCGACAAGGTGTCTCGGTTCTTTGTTCCGAGTGTCATATTTGCTGCCGCTGCGGCGTTCGCTGTCTGCTTCGGGTTTGGTTTCACGACACTCGATGAGGCCATGATGAGGGCGATCACCATTCTCGTTATCGCCTGTCCGTGTGCTCTCGGGCTGGCGACCCCGCTCGCGATCACAGCGGCGGTCGGGTCGGCTTCGCGAAACGGCATTCTGATCAGTGACAGCAGCATTTTGGAGAAGACCCGTAGGGTCGATGTCGTCGTATTCGACAAGACCGGAACCATAACCGAAGGCCGATTCGACCTGGTTGATATTGTCCTTGCGGCCCGGTCGAACGAGCGGCTCGCCGCCGCTGCGGGCATCCCGGGATCAACCATCGTCGGCGGCGAAGGTGTCAGAGCCGAGTTCGAACGTGATCACCTTCCGGCCATCTCCTCGATCGAACGCTACTCTGAGCATCCGCTCGGCACCGCGGTCTCACAATACGCCGAAGCTAAGATGGCCAACGTCGGCACCGCGTCGGATATCGAGGTCATCAAGGGTATGGGCATCACGGGCAAGTCGGACGGCGAACAGGTCTTCGTCGGCAACTCCGCTATCCTCGATCGGCTCGGCTTGCAGGCCGATGAAGAGATCGAACGAACGGTCAACGTTTGGCAAGCGGACGGCCGAACCGTCGCCTATTTTGGCAAAAGTGGAAAAGTGTCAGGTGCACTCGCCTTTGGTGACGCCATTAAGCCCGAAGCGGCTGCCACGATCCGGCGTCTGACCGAGTTGAACATTACCTCGATGATCCTTTCAGGCGACTCCGTCGCCACCACCAGATCTGTTGCCGATAGCGTTGGTGCGGTCAAATATCGGGCCGAAGCACTCCCCGCCGACAAAACCGCTGTCATTGAGCGGCTACAAGCCGAGGGCAGTTCGGTCGCGATGGTCGGCGACGGCATCAACGATGCACCGGCCCTCGCGCAAGCAGATATCGGAATTGCGATGGGTTCGGGCACCGATATTGCAATGAAGGCCGCCGACATCGTGCTCGCCGGCGGCTCTCTCAACAAGCTCTTGATGATCTTCAACCTTTCGAATAAGACTTGGACCGTCGTCAGGCAAAACCTGTTTTGGGCGTTCTTTTACAATACGCTGGGAATGACGCTCGCGGTCACCGGCATCCTTAACCCGATCATGGCCGCGGGAGCGATGCTGCTGTCGAGCCTGAGCGTGATCGGCAATTCAATGCGGCTCAATATCAAGGGTTCTTCGTCTTCTTAGTCTTTTCGATCTGTTTGATCAGCCGGACCGCATGATTGCGGGCGATCAGCGGTAAACGTTCGTCCTCGCTGATCTCTTTGATGAACGGCAGCAGATGCGGCGGGTCCGAGATCTCACCGCGCCGAAGGTACGAATCGAGAGCGTCGATCATCCGCGGAGCCTCAAGCGGCTGGTTCTCTCGGGTAACCACCATATCAAATTTCCAGACGTACTCGTTAGCGATCCGGCGATACTCGTCCATTAGGAACTTTGCGTCCTTGTTCTCGGTCCAATTGTATTTTACGGTTCGCTCACGCCCGTTCAGTTTCAATGTGATCTCGTTCGAACCCATATTCGCGAGATCCTTTTCGTATTGATACGACTCGGTAGAATCAAGAAAATTGAGCCGTTCGAACGCCTGCCTGATACCGTCGATGGTCGCCTCGGATAACTGGATCGGGTCTGTCATCGTCTCGTCAAAGTCCTTTTTGAGGAATGCGATCGTGCCCTTGCCGCTTTCGTCGTGCTGGATCACGATCTTTGACGTCAGAAAGCCCGGACGTTCAAATTTGAAAATGTGTGTCGGTTTGAAGCCGCTCTGCAGTATTTCGGCCGGTTTACCGACAGCGTCGGGACGGCCGTTCTTTTTCTCCGGTGTCGGTTCGGGCGTGGGTTTCGGGGTCGCCGTCACGACGGGCGGTGCAGTTCCCGGACGCGGTGTCTTTTTCACCTGTGCCGAAACGCCAATGGCCGCAACGAAGATACACAGCACGATGGCCAAATTTTTCTGAGATCTGATCATTTTGGGGCCGGCCCTCGACGAGGTTACTGCTGCTTGGATGAGATAAGTGTAGCTCCGGTTGGCGCGTCCTATTCGAATTTGACCGAAACGACCTTTGAAACGCCAGCTTCCTGCATCGTAACGCCATACAGAGCCCGGGCCGCTTCCATGGTCCGCTTATTGTGCGTGATGACGATGAACTGGGTCTTTTCGGACATCTCGGCGATCTTATTGACGAAACGACCAACGTTGGCGTCATCGAGCGGAGCATCGACCTCGTCCAGGAGGCAGAACGGCGACGGTCTGTACTTGAAGATCGCCATCACAAGCGCGATCGCCGTCATCGCCTTTTCACCACCTGACAGCAAAAGGATGTTCTGGAGCCGTTTACCGGGAGGCTGAGCAACGACTTCGATACCCGCTTCGAGAATGTCCTCAGATTCAAGTAGGGTCATCTCGCCCCGGCCGCCGCCGAACAACTCCTGAAAGAATTCGACGAAATTCGCGTTGATCGCGTCAAATGCCGAACGAAACTTCTCCCTCGAACGCTGTTTGATCTCGCGCAGGGCCTCTTCGGTAGTCGCGATGCTGTCGATGATGTCCTGTCGCTGCGTGGTCAGGAATTGAAATCGCTCTTCGGCCTCGCCAAGTTCCTCGAGGGCGAGCATATTTATCGCTCCGAATGAATCAAGGCGTTGACGGAGGTTCTCGGTCTCGCGTCGAGCGTCATCCAGCACAAAGTCCGCATCCAATTCGGTCTCGGCCACCAATTGATCGAGCGGCAAATTAAGCTCGTGTTCGCAGTTTTCAGCTACGTTCTTGAGTTCGGTTATCGTCTCAGCCTGGCGAACTTCGATCTCGGCCCTTCGGTTAAGCGCATCAGATGCGGCCCGATTCAGGAGTGCGAGCTCTTCGCTCATACGGTCTGCATTCTCGCGTGCAGCGGCCAGAGCGTTGATCGCGGCGGTCAGGGCGTCGCGTTCGCTCTCGATGTCTGTCGATGCCGAGGCGATGCGGTCGGTTATCTCGTTTATGGCCTCGTGCAGGTGTTTGATCTTGGCTTCGGCTTCCCCGATCTCAAGCTCTTGAAGCGCAAGCCGTGATTCGATCTCGCGGCCCTCATTCTCGACCCGCCTGAGTGCCGATTGGACCGATCTCCGGCGTTCGCCCGAGGTCGCAGCGGTCATTCGCTTCTCATTGAGCTTAAGATTGGCAGTCTCAACCCTTTCGCGGGCCGACGACAGGCCGTTCGAGATGCCATCGAGCCTTTCAGATGCCTCGCCCCTCGCCTTTTCGGCGGCATCACGGTTCTGTGCCGCGTCGACCAAACGCTGGCGAAGCTCAGCAAGTTCGGACTGAGTTTGTCCCGTTTCGTCCTCGACCACCTTGCGGTGACGCTCTGACCGCTCGATCTCCTCCCGAGCGGCCCGAACCTGGATCTGCAGTCCGTGGATCCCGCGATCGACCTTGATCATCAACGACTGCAGGTCAACCGTCTTGCTTTCAAATTCCACCAACACGTCGCGCGACCGCTCGACGTCGCTACGGGCTGATTCGATCTCGGAAGACAATTTCGCAACCGCAGCATCAAGGTCGTGCAGTTCGCGTTTGAAAGCGAGGAGCGACTCATTTTTACCGTCAGTTCCCTGTTTGCCGCCGATGAAAAGTCGGCCGCCGAGTAGCACCTCGCCTTCGAAATTGATCTGGATCTCACCCGGCGTCGCCGATCCGGCTGAGAGGTCCTCGACGAGCCTTGCCGACATCTCGCGAGGAAATACCGCCCGCAGCGTTTCGGCAAATTCCGCCGAGATACCGAGATGCTCTTCGATCGAACCGGCAGCGGCCTGCCGCTTTTTGGGTGCCGTGGCATTCTCGCCGGGCGCGATCAGCATCGCGGTGCGGCCAATATCATTTTCCTTAAGCCACGATGCCAAACGACGGGCATCGTCAAGCGAATCGACGATCACGGCCTCAAGGTACGGGCCGAAGAGTGTCTCGATGGCACGTTCGGCTCGGGCCGCCACCTTCAAACGATCGGCCAGAACGCCCCCGAGTTTAACGCCTATTGACTCCTGTTCGGCAAATAACTTCTGTACCTGCGGTGTATAGACCGCACGCTTTTCTTCCAGTTCGTTGAGCGTCGCCAGACGGTGCTTTTTCGCCGAGTACTCATCTGAAAGTTGTTCGAGCCCGCTTTCGGCTTCGCGCAGTGTTGCGCGAGCGTCAGCCGTTCGGGCCAGCAGTTCCTCTTTCTCGGCGTTCAGTTCCGCCAGCTTGGTTTCCTCGGCTGCGAGCGTCGCGGCAAGTTCAGCCGCCTGTTTCTCGTGCTCGACGAAATTCTGAGCCGCCCGTTCGCCCTCGGACCTCAAGCCCTCGACCCGCATCGTCAACTTTTCGAGGTTGATCTCCAACTGACGCCCGATCTCGTCGAACCGCTCAGCGGCGGCCGTGTGCTGCATCAATTCGGCACGGACCGTTTCCATCGCAGACTCAACCGCCTGCAATGACGCGGCCTCGCGGGTATATTCTTCTTCAGCGGCCTTGAGTTCTGCTTCTGCTCTGCCGAAAGACTCAGCCTCAGACTGATCGTCCTTCTGCAGCCGCTCAAGCTCGCCGGCGAGCATCTCCAGACGTTGCTTACTAGCAGCGATCTCGCCGCGCAGAACTTCGGTCCGGTTATTCAGATTGACGACCTGTTCGGACTTATAAATATGCTCGCGCTCGGCGCGGTCGCGTTCGAGAGCGTTGTCCGAATGGATCCGGCGAAGTTCGGCAAGGCTCTCTTCTGCCGAGCGAGCGTTCTGGGTCGATTCGCGAACCGCTTCTTCCTTGGCGGTCACCTGCAGGCCGAGGTCGGTCTCAGCCGTGATCGCGCCGGCAAGCTCCGCCTTGAGCGTTTCCGAAAGTTGGGACAGATACTTGCCCTCAGCCGCAAAAAGCTGTCTTAGAAGTATCCTGAACTCTTCCTGCAATATCTTAAAGCGGCGGGTCTTGGCCGCCTGACGGCGAAGCGAATTGACCTGTCTGTCGATCTCGGAAACGATGTCCGAAATGCGGCCGAGATTCGTTTTTGCGGTTTCCAAACGCGATTCGGCGGCGCGCTGACGGGCCCGGAATTTCGAAATTCCGGCCGCTTCTTCGATCAGATTTCGTCGATCGGCGGGCTTCGCCGACAGTATCTGCCCGATGCGGCCCTGCTCGATGATCGCGTAGTGTGCACCCGAAAGGCCTGTACCGGCAAAAAGATCGGTGATGTCACGCAGCCGGCATGTCTTGCCGTTAAGCTGGTATTCGCTTTCGCCCGAAAGGTACAGTCGTCGCGTGACCGACACCGCCTCGCCGGGCGCAAAATCAAGTGCGAATGATCGCGGCCGCCAATGACGTTTGGTCTTGACCCTGGTCTCAACGGTGCGGATCGAGCCGACCTGTGCTGCCTGAACCGTTTCGACCTCGACGCCGCTCTCGTCCGGTTCACCGGAGCTGAATTCGGCTATCGCGTCAGGGCTTTCGCCTTCAGCAGCGACCACGTCGGCCGTCTCAGCTTCGTCAGCCGAATCGATTCCTTCGATGGCGTCCATGTCGACCGCCAATTCATCGATGCCGCTCAAGGCCTCGTCTATGTCCTCAAGTTCGCTTTCCTCAATGTCAAATACCGTGTCGTCGCGCACCATGTGCAGCACGACCTCGGCCATGCCGCCGGGCTTTCGGGTCTTGGTGCCGGCGAAAACGACGTCCTTCATCTCACCGCCGCGAAGACTCTTGGCCCGCTGTTCGCCGAGGACCCACGACATTGCGTCGGAAACATTAGACTTGCCGCAGCCGTTCGGACCGACAACGGCCGTTATGCCGCTTCCGGTGAAAACGATCTCAGTGTGGTCGGCAAATGATTTGAAGCCCGATATTTCCAGGCGCTGAAGCTTAAACATCCTATAGTGCTCGCATTTTGGGGAAGCACTATATTTTGTTGTATTTGAGCGGTCGTGTCAACTAAAAGAACGCAGAGAGATCGCGGTCGAAGCTCGCCTATAACTGCTCGTCGGCCACATTTCTCAGGCCCTGCTTTTCAGCCCGCTCGTGATCGAGTTCCGTTAGGACGTCGAGCATGAAATTGGTATTACTACTGACGGTGATCAAAACCGGGAAGGAGGTTTCGGACACCGAGAACTCGAATGTGCCTCCATTGATCTCAATGATATCGCGGAACGCCGTTGCACCATTCTGTCCGTTGCATTCGGCATCGACTATCTTGCCGTCGTTGAACGCGACATTGGCAAGGTAAATATCTGACTTGATGACCAGCAATCCGGTCATCTTTGAGTTTTCGATCACCTGGACGGCATCAAAAATACTGACAAACGCCAAATTTCCGGCAAATGTCACGTCGGTCCTTACGTTTTGCGGCGACTTGTCGCGGCCGGCTGCAAATTCCGGACGCCGGGCACGACGGATGGCCTCGAGTCCCGGGGCGACCGATATCCTTGGATCGAGGAGTTTCGCCTCCTGCAACCGGTCATAGGCGACGTCGAAATCCTCGCGGGCAATGTACAGGCTGACGAGAGCGAGGCACTGCCGGGCAGCTTCGTTGAGGTTTTTCTGCTTGACACAGATGTCCCGCATCTTTTCTCGCAGGGATATCGAACGCGGGCTCCGTTCAAGCGAGGATCGGAGCAGCTCTAACGCTTTCTCCGGCGAACTATACTTAACGAACAGTTCTGCGTCGAGCAGTACCGATTCGATCGAGGTTTCAGTGAATGGCTCGGCGATCTCATTCATAAGGCGGGCGTGAACAAAAATGTTCAACACTAAAATCTAACACAGTTTCATTATCAAAGTCACCAACTTTGTTGACGCCCGGACAACAAAAAAGAGGCCCCTTTTCAGAGGGCCTCTTAAAACCAAGCATTTGGCAGCGATCAGAAATCGAACCTGATGCCGAGCCGGATATCGCGCTGCCGATAGGTACGTGTCGGTACGAGGAAATTGTCCCTCGCCAACTGTTGCGCGGCAGTTTGTGACGAACTCAGCGCCTGAAAATTGATGAACTCGCTTCCGTACGAGAACACCGAGGCGTTGAATATGTTATTGAACTCAGCCACCGGACGGATCCGGAAACGCTCGCCGATCTTGAATTCCCGCGTGACGTTGAGGTCAAACGTGAAAAGGCTCGGGCCCGTTCCCGCATTGCGGCGGAGATTACCGCTTGCAGCACCGATCGGTTGCAGCGAAAACTGAGCAAGCAGCTCCGTTGGAACCGGCGAACCGGGCTTACGATAGCGAATATCGCTCAGCGACCCCGTAAAATTCAGCCGATCCGTACTTACGTCGTCGAGATTGCGGTCAGTGCCGCCGGCACCAAGATTGAACGGAGCCGAACTTCCCCAACGCAGCAGCGGCGAGAATTTGAGCCGGCCGAACCAGTACGGCGTGTCGAACGAACCCGACCACGCCAGACGATGACGCCGATCCTGCAGGCTGCGTGCCCATTCGCGGCTAAAGTCGCCGTTGATCTCGGCGTTTGCCGTGTTATTGAGCCCGTCATCCTTGGTGCTGGAAAGGGTGTACACAAACCTGAAATTTGCGCCGAAGCCGGCCCCGAGTTTGCGGTAACGGCTGCGAAGCTCAAGCACCACGCCATGATAGAACGCATTTCCGCGCGAACCGATCCGCGACGTTTCCTCGACCGTTTGGTCGGGACGGAACCGTGCGATCGCCGCCAGGGCGATACCGATCGGGCCGCCCGTCGCGTTGCCGTTCGCACCGGTTACCGCGGCGGCCGGCGCAGTGGACGACGTACTGATCGAGTTTAGATTGACGATGCAGGAGCTAGTCACCGTAAAGCTGCAGGTGCCGCTGACGCCGGTCGGGTCATTGGTCGCACCCAAAACAAAGCTGTAGGTTCGCGTCGTCGTACCGTTCTGGTTGGTCAGCGTGTAGGTGTTTGCAAGAAGCCACTGGGTCCAATCCGTGAAACCGGCCGGCAGACGAGGTGCGTTCGGATTGTAGTCGCGCCAGAGGCGGGCGGTCTTGTTCCAGGTGTAATTGGCCTCAAAGACCCAACCCTTGAACAGTTCGCGTTCAAATCCGACATTGAACTGATAGCTCTCAGGGATCTTCAGATCAGCATCGACCGAACGCAGCGGGTTGCCCGCCGACGAAAGGTTGCCGACCGAGAATCCCGTATTTGAATTACACGGACCGAGCGGCGACGGCACCGTCGGACAAACGGTCGTGACCAGATTGCGGAGGTCGGCGACCGATGCATAACTGTTCGGGAAATTGGCGGCGATCGCGTTAAGGATAAATGTCCGGCGAGTGTCGGTGGCCGATGTACCGATGGTATTCGAGTCAAAGGAAACCAGCGTTCCGCCGCTGTTCTGGATCGAATCGCCAACCGTACGCAGCAGTACGCGGTTGTAGAAGATACCGGTACCGAACCTGATCACGCCTTTGCCTTTCTTGAACGGATCCCAGGCGACGCCGAATCTTGGCCCGAAGTTGTTGGTGTCCGAAACAGCCGTTTCCCGTTCATAACGCAGGCCGGCACTGACGGTCACGTTTGACCAAGGCTTGAACTCGTCATTGAAAAATACGCCGTAATAGCGGTTCTTGACCGTCTGTCCGGTCCCGAAATTTTGGCGATATCGCGTGACCTGATTGTTCGAATACTGCAGAACACTGCCGAAGTTGAACGTACCGGTCGCATCACCGAGCCCGAGGACCGCCGATCTGACATCCTGAATATCGACGCCCATTTTGAACGTATGATTTTTCCAAAGGTATGTCAGCGAGTCTTGAAACTGCCAGCGGGTCTCGGTCCGCGAATCCGAAAAATTCTGCGACGTGCTGGTCGTCGAGTTTCCTGCGATCAGCGTTTGCACGGTGTTGGTGACCGGACTGCGGAATGAAACGAGAACCACCGGATCGAGCGGATTCGCCGTCTGGAAACTAGGCTGATATTTCGACCACTGGGCTCTGAACTGATTTACCGCCTTCGCACCAAAAACATGATTGTCGGTGATGTTGTACGCGATCGTATCGTTGTTCTTTTCCTGGAACGCGTTCTCGAGACGCGTCGTTGACGACCCGTTAGTACGCCGGTTTGCCCGTTTTGCAAACTGCACCGCGAACGTCAGGTCATTGTTCTTGAATAACCGATGATCGACTCTGGCGGTCCAGACGTGATTCTTGTTGGGCGTGGCGTAGAGCTGCGAATACTGCTGAATAAATCCGGCTGTCGGAGGCACTGCCGTACAGGCGGCCGAAGTCGTGTTGTCACAGAATTGCGTCGTGCCGGTCGGCGCGGGCAGCGTATATCGCGGATTCGGCACGACCGGAATGTACGTATCGATCAGTGTCGTATCGTCGAGTTTGCTGAATTCATAGGTCGAGGAGAAAAAGGTACGGTTTTTGCCATTGTAGATCTTTGGGATAAAGACCGGGCCGCTCAGCGAGAATCCCGGAACCATCTCACGCAGGTCCGGACGCGGGATTCCGCGGCTGTTGTTGTACCAGCTGTTCGCGTTCAATGCATCATCGCGGTAAAAGAAGAATGCACGGCCGCGGAGCTTTTTGCCGCCGGCACGTGTGCGCAGATTGACGCGGCCGCCTGATGCTCTGCCGTATTCGGCCGAAAATTGGTTGGCGATGACCTGAACCTCGGCGATCGCCTCAAGCGACGGCTGAAAGCGGTCGCGCGACGAGCGGTCGTCATTGTTGTCGAGTCCGTCGATCGTGATGTTGTTTGAGTAGGCCGTTCCGCCGGATATCGAGAAATTGCCCTGTTCGAGCGGTGCCGAACTCGGGTTTGTCCCGCGGTCCTCGGCAAGGCCGCTGGTTGAAAGTTGCTCCTCCGTCGTGCCGCCGAGCGTCAGTACCAGATCAAGCGGATTGCGGGTCGTATTAGGTATCTCTTCGATCTCGCGTTCGGCGATCGTGCCGCCTACGATCGTTCGCGTGGTATCGACCGGCGGACCGCTGTCCTCGGTCACGGTTACCACCTGCTCCGCACGGACATCGGCCGGCCGAAGCGTAAAATCCTTTGCGACGTTCTGAGCCGAAACCGTCGGGATGTCCGGCGTTTCCTGCGGGCCGAAGCCGTCAGCCGTCACCTTGATCTTATAGGTGCCGGGCTTGAGCTTCAAAAACCGGAAACGGCCGTCGTCGTCGGTCACGACCGTTCGGGCGACTCCGGTCTCGGTGAGCGTGACCGCAACCGTCGCCCCTACCACCGCCAGTCCATTTGAGTCGGTGACGCGGCCGCTGACCGTTACATCGTCTAGATCCTGTCCGACCGCGGCGACTGAACAAATGGCCAGCAAGATTGCGACCGAAAACAAAAACGTCGAGATTCTAACTAACATCTATTTCTCCTACTTCAATTCAGGTTGAATGAAAGCAATCGTAGCCCAAAAAACGGCCTTTGGCAAAACAACGCTCCCCGCGTCAATTCTTACCAAAGGCCTTGTTGAGTTCGAAAATATTGTGGTGCCTGCCCGTTAGCCGTCGGACGTGTGGTTGTCGCGAACGCGCATCATCCGCGAACGCGATATCGGTATCAACGCTTCACTCGACGAAAATGATGCGTTGTGGGCGGCAAATTCGTTGGCGTGATCCTTGAGATAGCCAAAAAATCTCTCGAATTCCCGCCGCATCTCATCCATCTTTTCACGCATATTCAGGATGATCTCAACGCCGGCCAGATTGACGCCCAACTCGCGGGTCAACGACAAGATGATCTCGAGGCGTTCAAGGTCCGAATCTTCGTAAAGCCTGGTGTTGCCGACCGAACGCGACGGAAGCAGCAGCCCCTCACGCTCGTACAGCCTCAGTGTCTGCGGATGTATCTCATACATCTCCGCAACCGCACTGATAGTGTATGTTTTTGCCCGCTTCTTCATCGTTACCTATTTTGGCGTGCAAAGTCTTGAAACTTTGCGAGCCCCTGAGCCTTACTCCAAACCGATGACCTTTCTCGGGTTTTCGGGGTTCAGCTTTTCAAACTGCCTGAGCACTTCCTTTGTCTCTTCGGACAAAATTCGAGGCAGCATTATCTTGACCTCGACAAATTGATCGCCACGGAGGCTTGGATTTCTCAGACTCGGGAATCCGCGTTCCCTGAGCCTGAACTTTTGTCCCGACTCGGTTCCGGGCGGCACCTTTAGCTGAGCCTTACCCTCAACTGTCGGCACCTCGATCCGGGTTCCGAGAGCTGCCTCGGGAACGGTTATCGGAACTGTAATGTAAACGTTGTCGCCCTTGCGTTCGAGAAACTTGTGCTTACCGACGTTCGTGAGTACGAACAGGTCGCCCGGCTCGGCCCCCAAACGGCCGCCGTGGCCTTTTTTCGGAATACGGACGCGCGAGCCCGTGTCCACACCGGCCGGTATCTTGATCTTGACCTGCTCGCTCTTCGGCGTGACGCCCTTTCCGTTGCAAAGGCTGCAGGGCTGACGTCTTCGGCCGGTCCCCTCACAATCGGTACAACCCTGCGAGAACTGCAGCCTTCCACCCGTCCGCATGACCTGTCCGCTGCCCTTGCAGGTCGGGCACGTGACCACCGGGCCGCCGGTATCGCCGGCTCCCTGGCATCTCGAACACTGCTCCGAACGATTGACGGTAATATTGGTCGTCAGCCCCGAAAACGCCTCTTCAAAGCTCAGCGCCAGCGGGATCTCGATATCGCGCCCCTTTTTCGGCAAAGGCCTCGGGGGTTCGGGCTGTGATCGGGCCGTTGAACCGCCGCCGCCGAAAAGATCGGAGAAAATATCCCTGAAACTAGATCCGCCGCCGCTCGTTTGGCCGCCGGAAAAGTCAAATCCCGAAAAATCGAATCCTGCCGCACCGCCGGTCGAACCGCCGCCGCCAAAAGGCGAATTGACGTCCAAATTGTCGGCATAGTACCCAAACCGGTCAAAGACCTTACGCTTTTTGTCGTCTGACAAAATGTCGTATGCCTCTTGGACCTCCTTGAACTTGTCTTCGGACGCCTTATCGCCCGGATTTACGTCCGGATGATGCTTGCGCGCAAGCCGTCGGTAAGCCTTTTTGATCTCGTCGGCCTTTGCGTCCTTTTTTACGCCAAGTATGTGGTAATAGTCCTTCTTTGCCATCAAATTGGTGAGCCGTAAACTGTGGGCCCTGAGCAGTTTAGCTCAAGACCCGCCCATCTTCAATCAAACGCCGCCAAACCGAAAAACGGCGGCAACAGTGAACGGTAAGGCCCACTACTGACCGCCCACTGCTTTTCGGTTTATTTCTTGTCCTCGTCTTCGACATCGACATATTCGGCATCGATGACGTTGTCATCAGCGGCCGAACCGGCGTCGCTATCGGCACCCGCCGTAGCTGTTGAGGCCTGCTCATCAGCCGGGCCTTCGGCTCCGGCCGCAGCGGTCTGGCTGTAGATCGCCTCAGCCAGTTTGTGCGAAGCGGTCTGCAAACGATCGAACGCATTATTCATCGCGTCAGCATCGTCACCGCCAAGTGCGGTCTTCGAATCAGCGATCGCCGACTCGATCTCCGCGACCGCTGCCGCATCGACCTTGTCTTTGTTTTCGCCCAGCGTTTTTTCGACGCTGTAAACGAGGCCGTCCAGACGGTTGCGGGCTTCGATTGCCGCTTTTTTCTTTTCGTCCTCGCCGGCGTGGCTTTCGGCGTCCTTCATCATCTTGTCGATCTCTTCCTTCGAAAGGCCGGATGACGAAGTGATCGTGATCTTCTGTTCACGGCCGGTGCCGACGTCCTTAGCCGAAACGTTAACGATGCCGTTTGCGTCGATGTCAAATGTCACCTCGACCTGCGGGACACCGCGTGGTGCCGGCGGAATGCCCACAAGGTGGAATTTGCCAAGCGTCTTGTTGTCGGACGCCATCGGACGCTCGCCCTGAATAACGTGGACCTCGACCGACGTCTGATTGTCCGAGGCCGTCGAAAAGATCTCGCTCTTTCGGGTCGGGATCGTCGTATTCTTCTGGATCATCGGGGTCGAAACGCCGCCCAGCGTCTCGATACCCAGCGTCAGCGGAGTCACATCGAGCAACAGAATGTCGGTCTTTTCGCCGCCGAGAACGCCGGCCTGGACCGCTGCACCGAGGGCAACGACCTCGTCCGGGTTCACCGACTTGTTCGGCTCTTTACCGAAAAATTCCCGTACCATCTCCTGGACTTTGGGAATACGCGTCGAACCGCCGACGAGCACTACTTCCTCGATGTCCTTTGCTGTCAGTCCGGCGTCTTTGATCGCCTGCTCAACCGGCGGCATAAGCTTTTTGAGGATCGGCTCGACAAGCTGTTCGAACTTCGAACGCGTGAGCTTGGTCACGAGGTGCTTCGGTCCGGCTGCATCCGCCGTGATGAAGGGCAGGTTGATCTCCGTCTCCATTGCACTCGACAGCTCGACCTTGGCCTTTTCGGCAGCTTCCTTTAGACGCTGCAGTGCCATTTTGTCATTGTGAAGGTCGATGCCCTGATCCTTCTTGAATTCGTCTATGATCCAGCCGACCAGCACTTCGTCAACGTCGTCACCGCCGAGGTGCGTGTCGCCATTGGTCGATTTGACCTCGACAACGCCTTCGCCGACCTCAAGGACCGAGATGTCGAACGTACCGCCGCCGAAGTCGAACACAGCGATGATCTCGTCCTTTTTCTTATCTAGGCCGTAGGCAAGTGCAGCCGCCGTCGGTTCATTGACGATGCGGAGCACCTCAAGCCCGGCGATCTTGCCGGCGTCCTTGGTCGCCTGACGCTGAGCGTCGTTAAAGTACGCGGGAACGGTAATGACGGCCTTTTCGACCTTTGATCCGAGATAGTCTTCGGCTGACTGCTTCAATTTCTGCAGCACCATCGCCGCGATCTCGGGCGGGCTGAAATGCTTTCCGTCAACATTGATGCTGACGTCACCGTTGCCGGCCTTATCGACCTTGTACGGCACCTGTTTGATCTCTTCGCCGACCTCGCCGAACTGGCGGCCCATGAAGCGTTTGATCGAGTAAAGCGTGTTTTCCGGATTAGTCACCGCCTGTCGTTTTGCGACTTGGCCGACGAGACGATTTCCGTCCTTGGTAAAGGCGACGACCGACGGCGTCGTGCGTCCACCCTCCGAATTAGTGATAACGACCGGCTCGCCGCCTTCCATAACGGCGACCACCGAGTTTGTCGTACCAAGATCGATTCCTATGATTTTGCTCATTTTTATAAATCTCCAATAGCTAAAATTGCTGTGCTCAACCTGAAACCAAACGATAACTTGAGCCTGAAGTGAGAATAATACTTGAGTGTGTTATTGTCAAGTTTAATTTTACGAGTTCGACCCTCGGGAAACAGACCTGCAGGATCTATCTTTTTCGCCGCAAACATGGCTCGCCCCGCGAGCCGCGGAAATCCCGAAAAAGCGGCGCCGAAAAATAACCGCCGGGAGCATTTGAGCGTAGGAAATTACGGCTGATATATTTATCTGGTACAAAATTCGCTCTGGGAAGAAATAATTATGAAAAGATCATTTTCGATCATCGCGGCCGCTCTCTTGTTGATGATTGCCGTTTCTGCCGTCGTCGCTCAAAAGCAGCCGTCGAAAGACGAGCTCTTCAAGGAGATCGCCACGCTGTCTAACACCAAAAAGCCTGAGGATATGGAAAAGGCGTTTCAGATGAGCCGCGACTTCCTTTCGCGCTTCGGCAAGGACAAGGACGACAAGATCGGAAAGATCAGGACGTTTTACACGAACTATAGACAGACCGCTTTTTACTCGGCGATCGACGGCAAGAGATACGCTGATGCGTTTTCTCTCGGGAAGGAGATCCTTGCCGAGCAACCCGACAACGTGGACGTTTTGATGAATCTCTCATACGCCGGCTACAACGCCAGCATTGGCTCCAAGGACCGTGTTTTCGCGGACGACGCGGTCACTTTCGCCCGCAAGACCTCGCAGCTTTTCGATTCGGGGACAATGCCGAAAGAGTTTTTCCCGTTCAAAGACAAGGACACGGCCGCAGCTTTCATGCATTACATTGCCGGCGTCTTGAGCTACGAAAAAGATATGGGTTCGGGCGTTGCCGAGATATACCGGGCGACACTCCCGAATTCGGTGATCAAGGATAGTGCCGACCCCTATTCGATGATCGCGTCATATTACGAATCACAGTACGAAGGTGCGTCAAAGGCCCTGAATGACAAGGTGGCCGCAAAAACGATCAGCGACGCAGATTATAAAGTGGAAAAAGCCAAGGTCGATAAGATCATCGATATGATGATGGACGCCTACGCTCGTACTGTGACCCGTGCCGAAGCCGAAAAGAACCCGAATCTCGGCATTTGGAAGCCGCGGCTCGTGCAGATCTACAAATTCAAGAATAAGTCCGAGGAAGGCCTGACAGAATTCATCAAATACGTCAACACGATGCCGTTGGCCGAGCCGATAAAGTTCTGATCCGTCCCATCAATTTGCCTGCTCGGCGGCCTCGGCCTCGCGCATAAGCCTCGCTACGTGAAAAATGTAGTGAACGCCTGAGAGAGCCGCGAACAGAGCGACAAAAAAGTAGGTCGTCGGCAGATGGATGTTTATTCCGGTCACGGCTGCGGCCAATACCAGCGTGACAGCTACGACCTGAACGAAAGTGCTGGCTTTGCCGAGCCACGACGGCTTGAAGCCTCGAAAACCGGTCATCACGTTGATCGCCGCCGCGACCGTTACGATCAGGACGTCGCGGCCGATGACCGCAGCGGTCACCCAAAACGGTATCGGCAGGTGCCGTGTCTGCGGCAGCACGTTCGGCAGCGTGAGCACGATGAAAGCAACTGTCATCAACAGTTTGTCGGCGATAGGGTCGATGATCGTTCCCAGTTCCGATTCCTGACCGAAACGCCGGGCAACAAAACCGTCGATCCCGTCCGATACGCCCGCGATCAAAAAGAACACCAGTGCCCATTCGACCTTGCCGTAATAAAGCATGATCGCAAAAACGGGAATCAGCCCCATCCGTACAAATGTGAGAAGGTTGGGGATCGTAAGTACCTTTGACGAAGAGGTCGAGCTGTTCATTCCGCCGTTCGCAGCTCCAACATTGAAATTTCGGGCGGGCATTGATAGCGGACAGGCAGAACGACGGTGCCGATGCCGCGGGTGATATATATTTGAGCGTCCTTTCGCCGATGCAGCCCGCTTGAGAGCTTTCGACGCGGCAGGATCCGCTTTTCCTCATCGCGGATCTTGACCTGACCGCCGTGAGTGTGGCCGCTGAAGGTCAGGTCGATGCCGGCACGCAC
>JAIBCA010000156.1 GCA_019694345.1 Pyrinomonadaceae bacterium
TATTTATGAAAAAAAGTGAAAAAGCAGCCGCCGGTTCAGCGTACTTTTTCACTTTCTGCTTACCAAAAACAGCCCGTCGAAGGCGTTATCTATCGTCGAGGGCCGCGACACCGGGCAGTGTGTCGCCCGACAGGAATTCGAGCGTTGCTCCGCCGCCGGTCGAAATGTGGCTGATGCGCGAGTCGAGTCCCGCCTGATTGACGGCCGCGACCGAATCTCCGCCGCCGACGATCGATACGGCGCCGTTATCGGTGGCTTCGGCAACGGCCTTGGCGACCGCAAGCGTTCCTTCGTCAAACGGTTTTTCCTCAAACATGCCCATCGGCCCGTTCCAGACTATGGTTTTGGCTCCCTCAAGTGCCTTGGTGAATAACGCCGCGGTATCGACGCCGATATCGAGCCCGACGAGACCCGTGTTTGTAAAGGCGATCGGGATCGTGCGACGCGAATGGAGCGGGTCATAACTGTCGACGACCTGATGATCGGTCGGCAAGAGGAGTTCGACGCCGGCATCGGCGGCCATCTGCTCGATCTCCCGTGCCTTTGGCATCATATCGTCCTCGACCAGTGACTTGCCGACGGTGTAGCCGGCCGCCTTGAAGAACGTGTACGCCATCGCGCCTCCGATCAGGAGCTTGTCGACCTTGCGTTCAATGAGCGACTCGATGACCGGGATCTTGTCCGACACCTTTGCCCCGCCGAGAATGGCGACGAACGGGCGTTCGGGCGAATTCAGGGCCTTGCCCAAATAATTCAGCTCCTTCTCCATCAAAAGGCCGGCGACACGGTCGCCGACGTGATGCGTGATGCCCTCGGTCGAGGCGTGAGCACGATGTGCCGTGCCGAAAGCGTCGTTGACATAGACGTCACAGAGCGATGCGAGCTGTTTGGCAAACTCGGGTTCGTTCTTTTCCTCTTCGGCGTGCAGCCGCAGGTTTTCGAGCAGCAGCACATCGCCCGGCGCCATCGAGGCGACCTTGGCGGTGACGTTATCGCCGACACAATCCTCAGCAAATGCAACATTTAGGCCGTCTAACTTCGACAAATACTCAAATACCGGCTTGAGGCTGTATTTGGCGGCGTCATACGGCAGGCCCTTTTCCTCGGCTTTCTTTTTATCCTTGAGCGGACGTCCGAGATGCGAGGCGAGAATGACCCTGGCTCCCTGTTCGACAGCGTAACGGATCGTCGGCATGGCGCCGCGAATGCGCGTGTCGTCGGAAATGACCCCGTCTTTGACCGGAACGTTAAAATCCACGCGAATAAAGACGCGTTTGCCGTGAATATCTATATCTTTGATGGTTTTTTTGAACATAAGTGAACGACACGCCCGTAAAGCAAAGACGCGTAGTAAATAGTTACGATCTCAAGTTATTTATCGAGTCCGACCTGCGATTTGGACATGATCTTGTCGGCCTTGAACGACAGGATGATCGCCTTGTAATCATCGCCCTGCCATTTGTTGACCGAAAAGCTCACCCCGCCGCCTTTAGAACTGCTGATCTCGGTTCCCTTGCCGCCGAGGATCTCCTCGACCTTAGAACGCGGCATTCCGATCGAAAGCTGGTTGTATTTGGCCATCGAAAGGTCGTACTCGCCCTTTTTGACCGTCGGGCTGGAGGTCGTCGGCAAACCGGGCGTCGAAGTGCTGTTTGATGCCGTCGGCGTCGATGTGCCGCCCTTTTTGGTAAATTCGCTGAGCTTTTGCGGGCACGAACATCCCAAAACTACGAGCACAAGCGTCGCCAATGCGAAATTCAGGCCGTTGCGGCTAAAAATGATGTTGTTCATAAGTCTATGCCGGCTATTGAGC
Source organism: Pyrinomonadaceae bacterium (assembly GCA_019694345.1). Taxonomy (GTDB): domain Bacteria; phylum Acidobacteriota; class Blastocatellia; order Pyrinomonadales; family Pyrinomonadaceae; genus OLB17. The sequence goes on from JAIBCA010000156.1 coordinate 1,814, forward strand.
CGGTCGGTCGTAGCAATTTTCCTTTCGCTTGAACAGGTCGTCGCCCAGGGCCTCGTCGAGCACGATGGTGTCGAATTCGAGAGCCTTGCCCGACCCCACGTCGACCTTGAAAGGCATCATAAGACGCCCGACCTTGCGGTAATCGCCGTATGATGTGAGCGAATAGCGGCCTGCGATGCTGACGAGCATTTTACTCTCGACATCGAACGCCATTGCGTAACTCACTCCATCCTTTAAAGTGGCCTCAATAATGTGACATTTTCGGCCATCGCGGTCAAATATGCCGGTGTAGGCGACGGAACGCATCGTGCCGGTGTCGAGGGCCGAGAATATCGAGTCGAAAAGGTCCACATTGGTCGCCTCGGGCAGCGTTACCGTGTTCTCGAGGCCGTATTCCGACTGAGTGATCATCTGGCGGCCCGACACGATGGTTCGAACCTCGCCGACGGCCGGCGTCGTTAGGATGATCGCGTAATCCGACGGATAGCGTTTGTACGAGCGAAGCGAGAACGTGGTCTGCGAACCGCGGTACCCTATCTGCTGGCGTCCGGTGATGGTGTAGGTCTTGATGGCACGCCAATCGGTTAGCGACCCCGCAGCATCGGCAAACGCCTTGATGACGGCGAGAGCCTTTTCATCTTTTACTTCGGAGGGCGGCTTTGGTGCGGCTCCGGTGCCAACGGCCATCGGCGGCGGCGGTGCGACGGTGCTGATGCCGCTTCCGGTTCCGGCAGGTGCGCCGGTAAGGGTTACAACTTTTGGAGCCGGTTTCGGTGCGGGCGGAAGCGCCGTGGGCGGCGGCGGCAGGTCTGCGTCGGGCTCCGGCTTGCTTTGAGGAAACAGCTTGTCCTGCTTGATCTCGGCGATCGCCCGAGCGAGCTGCGGGTCGCTGCCGTCAAGCAGCATTTTGCGGTCGACAGTGACGGGGACGTCGGGCACGACACCGACACCCTCGAGCAGGCGGCCGGTCTTGGTCTTGAAATTAGCGATCGGATAGAGCATCACGCCGCCGGTCGGCAAAACGACCGAGATGGCCGGCAGCGCTTCGCCCGCCGTCTTTTCGCCGATGATCAGAGCCCGCTTATTGTCCTGAACCGCTCCGGCGAAGATCTCGGCGGCCGAGATCGTGTATCGATCGACCAGAAACACGAGCTTGCCCTTGAAATTGTTCTTCATCGAACGGGCGATCATCGGTTCGCGTCCGACCTTGTAGATCATCGTCCCGATATCTATCTTATCGTCGGTCAACATGCCGGAAAGTGCGTACAAAGGGCCAAGAAGTCCGCCGGTATTGCCACGAAGGTCAACGATGAGGGCTTTCTTAGCGGCGTTCCGGCGGATCGCGTCGCAGAAAGCGTCCACAACGTCCTTGGCGAAGACATTGAATCGAAGGTAGCCGATATCAGGGTCGATATCACGCGTAACGAACTTGAGGTACTGATCTGGCAGATTTTCGCCCAAAACCACGTTGCGGCCGCGGAGCGGTTCGCGGCGGATCCGAAAATCGACCGCCTTATTGTCGCCGTCGAGGCAGGTGATGGTGACGTACGAGTCCTTTTCACCGTTGAGGAACCACGGGCCGATCTGTATTGGAAGGTATTTCAGGAATTTTTCGGTCCCGAGCGACGAGTAATAGGCGGTGATGCGGCTGACCATCTCGGAGAGCGACACGCCGTTGATCTTGTCTAGAATATAGCCCGGTTTGACGCCGGCGTATTCGGCCGCCGAGTCGCGGTCGAGGCCGGAAATGACAAATTTGCCGTCGATCAGGCGAAGCTCAACACCGATGCCGAACTGGGTCTCGGCTGTCTCAAAAGGCGAATTGTCGTCATCGTCGTCGTCGTCCCCGGCAGTACTGCGGGCGCCAGCGGCGCGTTCTTTTTCTCGCTTTTTCGCTTCGGCCTTGGCGGTCTCGATCTCGCGGTAAACTTCGGGCGGGACGATCGCGAAATGCGAGCGCTCAAGCCGGCCGATCATCTCCTGCATCTGTTGATGGAACTCGAGGTCGTTCTTGGCGGCAACGACGCGCGGGCGGTATTCGGCCTTGACGGCGTTCCAGTCGAGGCCGTTAAAGGTCTGATCAAAGTAATTGTCGCGGAGCGTTTCCCAGACCTTGATGAATGAATCCCAACGGAGTTTTTGTGCAGCCGAGAGGTTCGGCGGCGTGTCACCACCAAGAACGTCCACGCTGCCGAGTTTGGTTATCCGGACGATCTTGTCGGGAGCCGGCCGCGGTTTCGGGGATGGCTTACGCTGGGAAAGTACGGCGGCGGGCATACCGCACACGATGAATAAAGCCAGGGAGACGCAAAATACGCGGATGTGCTTCATAGCTGGATCGGAAGGGTGGGAACCCGACGGCAGTGCCGAATTCCCGCCTGATAGTGAGCGGGCTACATTCCCTTTTCGGCAATGTATTTGACCAGGTCGCGGACGCGGCACGAATAGCCCCATTCGTTGTCATACCACGACAGTATCTTGATGCAGGTGCCGTCGATAACTTTTGTGTTCTCAGCATCTACGATCGATGAGTTAGAGTTGCCCTTGAAGTCGATCGAAACGAGCGGCTCTTCGGAAAACGCCAGAATTCCCTTCAGCGGGCCATTGGAGGCGGCCTTGAGAACGGCGTTGACCTCCTCGGTCGAGGTCGTCTTTTCGACATTCATGACGACATCGACGAGCGAAACATTAGGCGTCGGGACGCGGACCGAAATGCCGTCAAACTTGCCCTTAAGTTCGGGAATGACGAGAGCGACGGCCTTGGCGGCACCGGTCGAGGTCGGGATCATCGACAAGGCGGCGGCCCGGGCACGGCGAAGGTCCTTGTGCGGCAGATCGAGCAGCTGCTGGTCGTTGGTATAGCTGTGGATCGTGTTCATCAGGGCGTTCTTGATGCCAAATGTCTCGTGGATGACCTTGGCGACCGGTGCCAGACAGTTGGTCGTGCAAGATGCGTTAGAGATGATGTGATGGTTTGCCGCGTCGTACATTCCCTCGTTGACGCCAAGCACGATGGTCACATCCTCGCCCTTTGCCGGGGCCGAGATGACCACCTTTTTGACACTGCCGCCGAGATGCTTTGACGCATCCTCGGCTTTGGTAAAGCGACCGGTCGATTCGATAACGATATCGGCACCGACCGAATTCCAGTCGATGGCGGCCGGGTCCTTTTCGCTGAATACGCGAAACGAATCGCCCTCGACATTGATCACGCCGTCGCCGGCGGTGATCTCGTGGTCGAGATTGCCCATTATCGAGTCATATTTCAAGAGATGAGCGAGTGTTTTGGTGTCGGTAAGGTCATTGACCGCGACAAAATCAAAATCCGGGTTGCCGAGACATGTGCGCAGGACAGCACGCCCGATGCGACCGAAACCGTTGATACCAACTTTAATAGCCATTATGTTTAGATTCCTCCGTGAAAAGTGCGTATATTAAAAGCTTGACGATAACTCATAACGGCCAAAAATTCAAAGATTCGGCATTTGTTGGGGATAAAGATAGTTGAAACAATGGCGGCGGGCGTGACGTAGTAAGCGATTGAGTTTCTAAGCATTAATACAATTTAAGCGGTCAAAGACCGGAGCGTTCTCATAATGGCCTATAAAGGATCTAAATCGATATTTTTTACTCTGATGTTATCGTCGGCGATAGCCGCGGCGGCCCAGGCAGTGCCGCAGGACGAACAGCAGGTAGCCCAGAACAGGACCGCAGCACCGGCCGTCAAACGCGTTTCGACGCCGGTACCGGCTACGGTCAGCCCGTTCTCGACGGCGATGACCCGTGTTGGCGTACAGACGTCGCAGCCGCTGCCGCTGTCGCTTGATGAAGCGATCAAACGGGCACTCGAAAGCAATAACGACATCGAGGTCTCGCGCACGACCGTCCGGATCCAGGAAACCGGAATTCGGGCCCAGCTCGGTATTTACGACCCGGTCTTTACGATATCGCCCAATTATTCGCGTAATTCGACAACCGGATCGTCGGCGACCAACGATTTTCGCATCAACTCGAGCATGAACAAGTTCATTCGGCCGGGCGGCGGAAACTATCAGGTGTTTTTTAACAATCAGCGGACCGAGAATGCATTTGCGCAGGCGCAGGTGAGTTCGGGACAGGTTTCGGGGTCGAGCAGTAGTGCGATCTATTCGTCGAGCCTCGG
>JAIBCA010000057.1 GCA_019694345.1 Pyrinomonadaceae bacterium
TCTCCATCTATCGCCCGAATGAACTTGGTTGGTGCCTTGAATAAGTCGACGGTCGTTGATTCGCTAAATGGCCTCGCCAAGTCCTGGAAAGCAAAAAGGGTGACGGTACCCAATTACCAGACTCCCGGACCACCGGCGAGGTCGCAAGTGTACTTTTATGACGTTCCGGATGCTAAACAATCTGTTCTCAGGTTCGGCTATCCGGCACTTGCGGTCACGGACAAGGATTTTTACCCAGCTATCGTGATGAATTACATTCTTGGCGGCGGCGGTTTCGCCTCTCAGCTTACGCAGCAGCTTCGCGAGGGAAAAGGCTATACCTACGGAATCAGCTCGAGCTTTGCCGGAACCAAGAGCTCCGGAGCATTTTCGATCGGCAGCAGCGTGCGTACGAACGTGACTCTTGAGTCTGCCCAGTTGGTAAAGAATATCCTGTTGGATTACGGAAAGAACTACAACGAGAATGACCTGGAAACTACCAAGGGATTTCTCGTAAAAAGCAACGCACGAGCCTTTGAGACGGCCGGCGCCAAACTGAACATGCTGGAGAATATCGGCAAGTACGGTTGGAAGCCGACATACGTAAGGGATCGTGAGCAGATCGTACGGAATATGACCGTTCCGCGGATCAAGGAACTGTCCGCTAAGTATCTCGACGCCAACAAGATGATATGGCTCGTCGTCGGCGATGCCAAAACGCAGTTGCCGAGGCTGAAGGAACTCGGTTTCGGCGAGCCGATATTGTTGAACAAATAGGGTAGCCTATGAAACAAAGTGGATTCATTCTTGTAGCGTTTTTATCGCTTGCGGCCGCGGTGGGGCAGACGTTCGCACAAAATTCGGCAAAGATCGACCGCGTTGCAGCCGTCAAGCAGGTCAAAGCGGAATTTCTTCACGCGTGGAATGGCTACAAACAGTACTGCTGGGGACACGACGACCTTAAGCCATTATCCAAAACCTGCCGTGACTGGTACGGCCAATCAATATTGATGACGCCGGTCGATTCGCTCGATTCGCTGTATTTACTCGGGTTTCAGGACGAGGCTGACAAGACCCGCGAGTACATCGTCAAAAACCTGTCGTTCGACAAGGATATTTCCGTTCAGAATTTTGAGATCACGATCCGAATACTCGGCGGGCTTCTGTCGAGTTATCAGATGACGGGCGACAAACGTTTGCTTGATCTGGCCGATGACCTGGGCAAACGGCTTTTACCGGTTTTCGAATCGCCGACCGGAATGCCATACAAATATGTCAACCTAAAGACCGGCAAGATTTCCGGGGCCATCTCAAATCCGGCTGAGACGGGTACGCTGTTGATCGAGTTCGGAACGCTCGCGAAATTGACCGGAAAAACGATCTACTACGAAAAAGCGAAACGAGCAATCGTTGAGACCTATAAGCGCCGTTCGCCGATCGGGCTGGTCGGCACAAACATCAACGTTGATACCGGCAAATGGACCAATACTGACAGCCACGTCAGCGCCGAGATCGATTCGTATTACGAGTATCTGTTAAAAGCCGCGGTCCTATTCAACGATAAGGAATGCCGCGATATGTGGGAAGACTCGATCGCAAAGGTGCATTCTTATCTTGCCGACGAAGGGCCCGGAATGTCGAAGCCTAACGTGCAAGGTCGCGAGGTCAATGCCGATCTGTGGTACGGCCACGCAGATATGAATACGGGCAAACGCACGGAGACGACGACGGGAGCTCTTGATGCCTTCTTCCCTGGTCTGCTTGCTCTGGACGGCGATCTGAATAGGGCGAGGGCCCTGCAGGATTCGATGTTTGCGATGTGGCAGGCGAACGGCATCGAGCCCGAGGTTTACAATTACCGGACGGGAAAGGTTGAGGCTGCCGGCTACCCGTTGCGGCCCGAGATCGTTGAGTCGACCTATTATCTCTATCAGTTCACCAAGAATCCGAAATACCTGGCGATGGGCAAGCAGATGCTCGACGATTTCATAAAGCACTGCCGCACGGACGTCGCCTACGCCGGGCTAATGAGCGTCGTCACAAAGGAAAAGACCGACTACATGCACAGCTTTGTGCTGGCTGAAACGTTCAAGTATTTCTATCTTTTGTTTGCCCCGGATAAGACGATCGACCTCAAACGGACGGTCTTTAACACCGAGGCGCATCCTATGATGAGATCGTGGAAATAACTAAGTGGCTTGCATGTCGGGCCCGGGCGTGACGGGAGCCGACCATTTACATTTAAGTCTTATGGCCAAGTCGAAAGCAATTGCAAAATCAGAAAAACGTATTCTCATAACCGGCGGGACCGGGTTTCTCGGCACACATATCGTCAGGCAGTTTTTGGATGCCGGTGAAGTGAACCTGAAAGTCATGGCATCACGGGTGCCTGAGTGGATGAAGGACGCTGGTATTAAGGCCGTCGAGGGTTCGGTGACCGATCGCGATGCCGTAGCAAAGGCATGCAAGAACGTTTCGGCGATATTTCACCTGGCCGGAAAGGTCTCTCGCGACAATGACGACGCGGCCGTGATGAACAAGATCCATCTCGAAGGAACTCGAGTCTTGTGTGAGGCCGCCGCTGAAGCCGGTGTTGGCAACGTGATACTTGCGTCTTCAAGCGGTACGATCGCCGTGACCGAAGACGAGCAGGTCGTCGAGGAAACGTACCCTCAACCGATAGAGATACTCACACGATGGGCGTACTACGCATCGAAGTACTATCAGGAACGTGCCGCGATGGAAAATTTCAACGGCGAAGGCCGTCGGCTTGTTATTTTGAACCCGTCGCTCCTGCTGGGGCCGGACGACGAGCGTCTAAGTTCAACAAAGCCTGTGCTCGATTTTCTTGGAAAAAAGGTGCCGTACAGTCCGGGCGGCGGATTGAATTTTGTTGACGTTCGGGATGCCGCAGCAGCTTTCATCACAGCTTTAGAAAAGGGCAGGCATCAGGAAAGGTACTTGCTTGGTGCTGAAAATATGACATTTGAGCAATTTTTCGGCCGCCTGGCACGACTTTCGGGCGTGTCGGCACCGATGCTGAAAGTGCCTAAAAAGTTTGCGATGGCCGGTTCGAACATAATCAACTCGTTTTACAAGAATTGGGGCAAGACGTCTCCGGTAATGCCCAACGAGGTCGAGCAAGCCGAGTATTTCTGGTATTTCGACTCGTCAAAGGCTGCCGAGGAGCTCGATTTTGCTCCACGCGACCCGCAAGAGACGCTTCAGGATACTATCGCTTACTTAAAGCGGAACTTTCTCGGCGAAGGTGTTTTCGCCTAGACGCCGCAGCCGATCGTTAACGCCTTGATATGTTTTGGGTGGCCGCCCTCAACCTCGAAAGCAGCAGTTCCGGCTCCCTCGTAGTATTGTGAATAGACGACTATTTCCATCCGCCCGTCACCATTGAGGTCGGCTATCGCCTGTACCTCATACTGATTTGGCGCACCAAACTCACTGCTGTGTCGGATAAATTCGCCATCGACCAGCCTGTTTGACACCTTTCCGCCGACAGAACTTTGGATCATAACAAACGAATAATCACCGACCGAACTGCCCTCATTGAATCCTCGTTTTGAGTACGTCGCACTGAGTATCGTCTCGATCTTTCCGTTGCCGTCAAGGTCGACGCTGTACGCACCGGTAACGATGACCTTCGACCTGAGGATCCCCTTAGTGCGCAACAGAGCCGCCGCCGCATTACGAAGGGCCGCTGACTTTGGACTCAGTTCTTTTGGGATACGCGGGACCGGATTCCAACCGGCTGCAGCGCCGATCGCCACGCCGTCGCGAGGCTCGAGATCAAGCTCCATTCTGTAAAAATCTTGACAGACATCTTCGACAGGCCCGCGTTTAAGTCCGATAGACGAGCTTGGTTCCAATCCGCCAAATCCTATCAACTTCACCTTAGAATCGACATTCAACGACTCGAACACAATGCTTGGTTCGATCCACTTCTGATTACGCACACCCCCGAGCAGGCCGCCGCCACGAAGTTCGACGATAGGAATGATAGTCGATTGAGCCAGGACGCCGAACGAGAGTACAAAAGCAAGAACAAATGCGGTCACCAGTCTGTGCATATCGCTATCTCCTAAAGAAAAAGAAGAAAAAAAGAGCGGCGTGCCGCGGATCTACATTCGTTGCGTAACCGATCGTACGGCGTGAGCTGTCCTCGACAGTTCCGTTTGAATTGACGTAACCAAGCGTCGACCGACTCGAATTCTCGACCGTGCCGTTGGAGTTGATATATCCGAGCGTACTTCGGCTACTATTCTCGACCGTTCCGTTCTTGGTCAGATAACCGATCGTCCTTCGGCTGCTGTCCTCGACCGTGCCGCTCGACGAGATGTAACCGATCGTTCGGCGGCTGCTGTCCTCGACCGTGCCGCTCGACGAAATGTAGCCGATCGTTCGGCGGCTGCTATCCTCGATAGTCTGTCCGGCGATAAACGTCGCGGTCGCGAAAAGTGTGATGACGACAATTATTATTTTCTTCATATGACCAAGAACGGCTAACCGTTCAATTCTTGCCGCGCAGGCGGGCTGCATTTGCGGCTGCGTCCTTGAAAGTCGGATCTGCCGCCGCGGCTTGATCGTAGTACTGAAGGGCGATGCCGGTCTGTCCCCGATTCTCCATCGCAAGAGCAAATTCATTCATCACCCGAGCTATCGTCGGCCGATTTACGCTTCCGTCGGTCGAGGCCTTCGCGATCGCGAGTTCCTTTTCGGCATCGACGGTGCGGCCGGCCTTTGACAATGCCATTGCCAAATGGGCATGAAGGATACCCCAATCAGGCCTGAGCCTTATCGCTTTTTCAAAATACGCGATCCCATCGTCAATACGGCCTGTTTCGGTTCTCAAAAGTCCGAGAATATTGTAGCCCTCAGCGGTCGGCGGCGTCGCCTCGAGCAGATCGGTGCACTGCCGTTCGGCGATCTCAATAGTGCTGTTCTTAACATAATGCAGGCATAGATTGGTCATCAAAAAGTAATTCTTTTTGGTGAAGGAGAGCGTGTGGGTATAGAGTGTCTCGCTGTTTCGCCAATGCGATGCCTGAACGTATGCGACGCCGCCAAGGCAGCAAATAACGATCGCTGCAACCGCTGCGGCGATCCTGCGGTCGATCCGGTATCTGCCGACGAACTCGGCGGCGATACCGACAGCGATCAAAAAAAGTCCGAAATACGGTATGTAAGTGTAGCGGTCGGCGTGGCTCTGGAGTCCGACCTGCACCAGCCCGATCACCGGAATAAGCGTCCCGAGAAACCACAGCCATCCCATCAACAAATACGGCCTTGCCCATCGTTGCGTCCAAACGTAAATACTGACCGTCAATATTAATATGACACTGCCTATGGTTTTGAGAGGATCGATCGTTTCATCCATCGGGTACCAGAGCCCGAGATCTCTGGGGTAAAACATCATCACGATGTATTTCACATAGGCCTGCGACGAATTCGCCAGACGCTCGCCAATGGACAATTGCTTGAGGGTTACGGTGGCTCCCGCCGACGATTGAGCCACAAAGGTGACCACACTCGAAACAGCAGTTAAGGCGAAGAGCGGTATTTTCTCTGCCATCAGCCCTTTTAGGTCACCAAATTTCTTCAGCCGGCCAAGGCTCCAGAAATCGCAAAGCAACAAAGCGAATGGCAATGTCACGAGCATCGGTTTGGACATAAGACCAAGTGCGAAAAACGATACTGTCGCCGTCATCCAGATCTTCGGCGATGTGGTGCCGGCATTTAATGAGTCGTGGTACTTGAAATACGCAAGCATGGTCAGCATCCAGAATACGACGCTCAATACGTCACGCCTTTCGGCCACCCATGCGACGGACTCAACGTGTGTCGGATGCACCGCGAACAAAAAAGCGATAACTGTTGATTGGCCGATGCTGCCGGTCAAACGCTTGAAGACGAAAAACGAAAGGATCGACCCGATACAATGAAACAGGACATTTGAGGCATGGTGCATTCCGGCATTCTGGCCGAAAAGCGACACATCCAGCATATGCGTCAGCCATGTCACGGGGTGCCAATTACCGGAGTGAAATGCGGTGAACGCCCAATAAATAGAGCGCGAGTTCAGGCCGCTCAGAACCGCCGGATTCTCAAAAATATACGCCCTGTCGTCGATGTTGATAAACTCATAGCCGAAGGTTTGTGCATAGATCGCTAGGCATACGGCAACCAGGCCGATCGCTATCAGCCACTCTTGAAACTTAAAATTAGAAGCACCAATATTTTCTTCTTTGTTCGGCATTAGTCAGTGAAAATGGCCGCACGCTGCGGGTCAGGTCAACGGGGCTTCCGCCGAGGTAAATTTCGATGCGGTTACAACCAGTGTTCCGCCGCGGCCGCCTACGGCGTCAATGAGTACCAACGGCAGCGATGCGGCCGAAAAGAAGGCACCCAAAACGAAGTTTACTACACGAGTGATCGATGCGGCATCTGTCGGTCGTCCGGCAAGCATTCGAAAAAAAACGTCCTGTGAGGCGAATATCCTGTTTAGAAGGCTCTGGGCCCAACCCATAACGTCGTATTCGAACTCGTGATGCGACACGTCATCGATCCCAAATCCGTGATCTGCCAGGAGGCGACCGAGCGACTCCCGACCGAAATGATAAAGATGCCTGGGCACGTCCAGATGCAGCCATTGCCGGCCAAAAAGGCGCGATTGGCGGCCGTTATAATCAGGAACTGCGATCAATAAGACGGCATCGTCCGTCATTAGGTCGAAGACCTCATCGAGAAGAGCGGCCGGGTCACGAAAATGTTCAAGCGTGTGCCAGCAGGTGATCGCGTCGAATGAACCGGAGCCAAATTTCTCACGGACGACATTCAGATCGGCAAATACCTCGATGCCGTTGTCATCGTCCAGACGTGCATTTCGTTCGGTCCCGATGGTTCGCCAACCATTGCGATTTGCGGCTCGCAGGAATGATCCGTCGCCAAAACCGATGTCGAGGACCATTCGGCCGTTGCCTGGTGAGGCTGCTCGTTCCAATCTCTTCACACGACGTCCGGCACGATAGTCGCGAGTGAAACCATGTCTGCCGCCGTAATAGTCCTCATAATGCTTGTCGAGGTCATCAGGCTGCGGTTCAAGAATGCCGAGATGGCATTCGTGGCACTCAAGGATCGTGTAACGAATGTCCTCACCTGTCACAACAATGCCGGAAATGGCCGCCGTCGGACGGCCGCCGCAAACCACGCAATCCTGTGATCCTATAGGCTTTGACAAGGATTATTTTGGGACCCGGTCCGCTGTAATTGCATCTTCGGTAAAACGTCGCCAGGTTCTGTTGGCGCCGTAGATGGCCATACCTACCAAAATGGTAATTATCACAGCCAAGCCCTCTTTGCGAAAATCGACGTTTGTCAAAAGCCAGACGATCAGCCCGAGCGAAAGCAACGCAGAAACGACACCCATAGGTGCTTCGAACGGCGCCGAGGGCACTCCCTCGCGACGCCGAAAGATCGGCAGCGAAATTAATGTAGTGGCATAAACCAGCAGCCGCGTGATGGTTGCGATCGCCACGGCGGTCAAAAACGACGACTGAATGGTCAAAACGAGGATAACCGCTGACGTAGCCAGTATCGAGACATACGGTGTCTTTAACTTATTATGCGTCCTTTCGAAAACGGCCGGCAGATCACGTTGTTCCGACATTGCGAAAAGCAAGCGTGTTGAACTAAGCACACCTACATTGAGATTGCCGAATATCGAGATGAGAGCCCCGACGGTGATCAGGGCAGCTCCGAATGGGCCTAGGAAGGCGGCCGCTGCATCCGCGATCGGGCGTTCGGAGGTGGCGAGTCCCGGCAGCGTCCCGATGCTCACGATCTGAACCGAAATATACAGGGCAGCAACTGCGATCAGTCCAGCGATCAGACCGAAAGGGATCGTCTGCTGCGGCTGTTTGGTCTCACCAGAAAGCACCACCGATGCTTCAAACCCAACAAAGGCATAGATCAACAGGAGCACCGAGCTTGAGAATGCTCCATATTGTGGAAGTTCGCCAAAAGTGAAATTTGCAGGCTGGATGAATAACGCACCAACGGCCACGAAAATGAATAGCGGCAGGAGCTTTCCGATGGTAAAGACATTCGTCATTACGGCCGATTCACGGATGCCGATGAGGTTGACGACGGTGATCACCGCGACGACAACGCAGACTATGATCAAACGGGGGATCCCCTCGTTGGCACCCGGAAAGAAGAACCCAAAATAGGTCGCCAGCAGATTACAGTTCGCAGCAAAGGTTGCAACGCGAACAACCCAGTAGAGCCAGCCGACCTCGAATCCAATAGCCGAACCAAATGCCTCTCTTGCGTATAGATATGGACCGCCCGTCGCCGAAAATCGACTTGCGACCTCGGCGTAGCACAGCACGATCAGGCCAATTATCACGGCGCACGCAAGAAATGCCACGAGGCTGTACGAGCCGATCTGGGCAAAGACCTTCGCGGGCAGGCCGAAAATACCTGCACCGATGATCGTATTCACGACCAGAGCAGTAAAATCCCATCGTCCGATGCCTCGTACGAGCTTTTCTTCTGTCATTTGATTCTTTTATGACCGCTTTTCGTTTATACTCTGAAAAATACCTTGCGTAAAGAATTGCCGGAGAAAAAATGCATGAAGAGGCTGCTGAATTTCGGGTTGTGTCTGGGACTCTTGTGTTCGCTTTCTGTCTTCGCGGCCGCCCAGCGAACCGCAGTTGGTCCTGAGATCGTCCCGCCAAGAGGCTATAAGCCGCCGGTCATTAGCGATTCACCTGAACTCGAACTGATACTCGACGCGTCGATCAAGGCCATGAGGGCAAAGCACTCACCCGTTGTGTTCAAAGCGGGCGAACTTTCAGCGACGCTCCTTGACCTTCGTGATCCGCAGAATATCCGACGTGCCCAATTTAACGGAGAGTTGCGATTGTACCCGGCGAGTGTCGTCAAAATGTACTATATGGCGGCCCTCGAACGTCAGCTTGAGGACGGCAAAGTGGCAATGACGCCCGAATTGGCCCGCGGGCTCAAGGATATGATCGTCGACTCTTCTAACGAGGCGACTCAGTACATCCTTGACGTCCTAACCGGGACGTCGAGCGGTGCCGAACTTCCGCAAAAGGAATTTGACCTTTGGCAGTACAAGCGAAATCGCGTTAATCGCTACTTCAGCTCGATGGGGTATACAAACATCAATGCCAATCAGAAGACATTCTGCGAGGACGCGTACGGGATAGAACAGCAATCACGCAAATACAAGGGCGAGAATCGAAACATGTTGACGACCAATGCAACCGCCCGCCTAATGGCAGAGATCGTTTTGGGCCGCATTGCGGGGCCAAAGGGCACCGAAAAAATGATGGAGCTGATGAAGCGCGATCCATTTGCTGCCACGACCGACAACGACGATCAGGCACACGGCTTCACCGGAAAAATGATGATCGACCGCAAAATGACCGACGCGTTGCTCTGGTCCAAGGCTGGTTGGACGAGTAAGTCCCGTCACGATGCCGCATTCATTGAGACCGTCGACGGGCAAAAATTCGTCCTCGTAGTATTTACGGAAAATCACGCAAATGAAAAAGGCCCGATCCCCACGATCGCCTCGGGAGTAATTGACGGCCTGCGCAAGGAGAAATAAACCAATGAAAAGACTTATCGTAGTAACTGCATTCGCCGCATTCATCGCCTTCTTTACACAGGACGCAGCGGCCCAATCGAAAACACGCGTCAGATTTGCACGCGGGACTCATTCCGCCACCGTGACGGGGACGGTTCGCGGATATGCCTATCGGGACTATATTGTGGGCTCTGCCGCCGGACAGACGATGACGGTCTCGGTCAGCGGCACAAACTCATCGACGATCCTTACGGTATTTGCTCCGGACGGTTCAAACGTCGAAGGTGCGGCCCAGACCGATCAATACTCGGGTGAACTCACAGCTTCAGGCGATTATGTCGTTCGCGTCGGAATGATGCGTTCGGCCGCGCGACGCCCCGGAGCGACAACCACGTTCAAATTGAAAATAAAGGTCCAATAGATCAGAGGTACAGAATGAAAAAGTTTATCGGTCGAATAGTGTTGGTATTTTCAGCAGCGGCTCTTATGAGCCTCGCCGTTTCCGCTCAAGGCAGCTATAAAAAGCCTCCCAAAGAAATAATGGATGTGCTCAACGCACCGGCGACGCCGTCAACGTCCCTATCACCGGCGCGTGACAAAATGGCGTTGCTGACACCGTTGAGATACCCGCCGATCTCGGAGCTTGCACAACCGATGCTTCGGATAGCCGGACTTCGGATCAACCCTAACACTAACGGCCAGCATCGGCAGCCTTATTTTGTCTCTTTGACGATAAAGAACGTGGCCGACGGTAAAGAGACACCGGTCGTGCTGCCGGCCGGGGCAAAGCTTATCTCACCTCAGTGGTCGCCGGGCGGCAAAAACATCGCGGTTGGAAATATCACTGCTACCGGTATTGAACTGTGGGTTGTCGATACGGCCACCGCACGTGCAAAGAAGATAAATAACGTGACGCTCAATACGGCATTCGGCGGATTTGGCTGGGAAGATGACCGGACGATCTCGGCGCAGCTCGTTTCGCGGACCCGCGGAGCGGCACCGGCATACCAAAATCTAACGCCGACCGAGCCGAATATTCAGGAAACGTCGGGCCGTACAGGTGCCGTCCAGACGTTTCAGGACCTTTTGAAATCGCCAAACGATGAACGGCTGTTCGAATATTACTGTACGTCGCAGATAGCTCGGATCGATATCGGGGGCAAGGTGACGGAAATCGGCGCGCCGGCGATCTATGACGACGTCGAATTTTCACCGGATGGCAAGTATTTACTCGTCTCGGAAATAATTCGACCGTTCTCATACCAGTATCCTTCGAGTCGGTTCCCCAAGAAAGTAAGCGTTTGGAACACCGACGGCAAGCAGGTCGCACGGATCGCCGACATACCGCTGCAGGATAATCTGCCGGTTCAGGGTGTCCAGACCGGTCCTCGTAGCATTGCCTGGGTGCCGAGCGAGGCATCGACATTGATGTGGGCTGAGGCTCTCGACGGCGGCGACCCGCGCAAAAAAGTGTCCCCGAGGGATAGACTGGTCAAGTTGTCTGCTCCGTTCAGCGGTAACCCGGCTGAGGTCCTGAAAATTGAGAACCGCTTTCAGGGTCGGGCCTTCGGCGAAAAGGACGGCTTGATGCTGTTTTATGATTACAATCGAGACACCCAGCGGCGGCGGATCTTTATGACGACGCTGAAAGATCCTTCCTCAGTTAAACTGGTCTCCGATACTAACGTTAATGACCGATACAATGACATCGGACAGCCGGTGATGAAAATGATGCCCAACGGCACCAATCTGATCCGTCAGTTTGGTGATGAGATATTTCTCTCGGGCACCGGAGCCTCACCAGAAGGCGATCGCCCTTTCCTTCGTCGAATGAACCTCAAGACTCTGAAGACCGAGGAGATATTTCGTTCAAGCAAGGATGAATATGAGAGTTTCGTGGCGATCGTCGATGACAATGGATCACAGTTCATGACCCGAAAGGAGTCGCCGACCGAGCCGCCGAATATCTATCTCCACCAGCGTTGTCCGCCAAATACGAACTGTCTTGCGGTTTTTGACCGCAAACTGACCGATTTCAAGGATCAGGCTCCGGTGCTCCGCGGCATCAAAAAGCAGCTTGTCAAATATAAGCGAGCTGACGGCGTCGATCTGTCCTTCACGCTTTATTTGCCTCCAGGTTACAAAGAGGGAACGCGACTGCCAACCATCGTTTGGGCTTATCCGCTCGAATTCACCGACTCGTCGACGGCCGGGCAGGTATCGGGCTCGACCAGCCGATTCACCCAGATCGGCGGAATTTCGCACTTGTTTTTCCTGCTTCAGGGATACGCGATACTTGATGACACGACGATGCCGGTGGTTGGCGATCCATTGACCGTGAATGATACATTCGTCAAACAGATCGTCGATTCGGCGGCTGCCGCGATCGACAAGGGAGTGGAAATGGGCGTCGTCGACCGGAACCGTGTCGGCGTTGGCGGTCATAGTTATGGTGCGTTCATGACGGCTAATTTGCTTGCTCACAGCGACCTGTTCCGAGCCGGCATTGCTCGCAGCGGTGCGTACAATCGAACCCTGACACCTTTCGGTTTCCAGTCCGAACGTCGGACGTTCTGGGAAGCCCCGGATCTTTACGCTAAAGTTTCGCCGTTCTTTGTTGCAAACAAGATCAATGAACCTATCTTGCTGATCCACGGCGAAGCCGACAACAACCAGGGTACTTTTCCGATCCAGTCCGAGCGTCTATTTGCCGCGATCAGCGGCCTTGGAGGCACGGCGCGGCTCGTGATGCTGCCACTCGAATCCCATGGCTATGCCGCTCAGGAATCGACCGAGCATACGCTTTACGAAATGGTCCAGTGGTTCGACAAGTACGTCAAGAATGCCAAACCGCGGTAAGCCGTTGGGTTATGAAGAAAGCGTGGCCGCCCGTCATTTTGGGGCGGCCTTTTTATTCCGAATGTGGAACTGCTATGACCGGACAGTGCGAGCTGTTAATGATCTCGGCGGTGCGGGCCCCGAGGGAACCGTCGGCGAAAAACTCGTGGCTGACGCCGATCACCAGGAGATCGGCATTTGCATCATCGGCCTCCGCGAGGACCTGTCCGATGACGTCTCCGCTTCGCACGATCTGTTCGAGATCGCATTGTCGTTTCGCTGCTTCGTCAATTTTTTCACACATTGACGATATCCGGTCGCGGGTCTCGTCAGCCTCGCCTTCACCGGCGATACTGACGACAGTCAGCCGCGAGCCGAGCTTGCCGGCAAGGTCGACGGCATATCTGAGAGGGGCAGCAGCATCGCCATTGGGTTCGATCGCACATACGATACTTCTGATCTCCATCGACTTCGGCATCTCGATGGTTGGATTGACGGTCAAGACCGGGGACTTGCTTTCGCGTAGGACAGTCTCGGCGACCGATCCGAAGCGCAGCTTTTCTATACCGCCGCGGCCATGCGTTCCTAACGCGATTAGAAGCGTATTTGCACGGCCAGATTCGTCAAGGATCGATTCAGCCGCTGATCCATCCGCAACGATGCTCTCGGCTGCGGCATCATCACCGATCGCAAACCGCACAAACTCTTCGAGTTCCAAAACCTCGGCATCATCGGCACGACGTTCTTCCATGTCGACCTCCTCCATTTTTGAGGCGGTAACGTACGTGGGCAGTTCGGCTTCACGAGCATGGAGCACCTTCAGAGCGGCACCGAATGCGGACGCGATCACATTGGCGAATTTCAGGGCGATCAGTGATTGGGGGCCATGATCGGATGCGACAAGGACGATTCGCTCTGACGAGATCACCATCTCCCCGGCGTGCTTTTTGCGTTCGCTCAGATAGAAGAGGACGGGTACGGCCATTCGCGACAGCAGAAGCGAAGCGACCTCACCGGCCATTAATGAAATCGCCAAGCCCTGAAAAATAGGGTCAAAAAGCATCACCGCCGATCCGACGATGACGGCCGCCGCAGTAAGCAGCATTGGCCGAAATCGAACTGCCCCGGCATCAACTACTGCGTCGACCAGCGACATGCCGTGTTTCATGCGCAATTCGACGAAATCGACCAAGATGATCGAGTTTCGAACAACAATGCCGGCGCCGGCAATGAACCCGATCATGGACGTTGCCGTAAAGAACGCCCCCATTAGAGCATGCGCCGGCAGGATCCCGACCAATGAGAACGGGATCGCGGCCATGATCGTAAGGGGCGTCTTGAATGACTGGAACCACCCGACGACGAGAATGTAGATCAGCACCATCACCGCCGCAAACGCGATACCCATATCGCGAAAGACCTCATAGGTAATGTGCCATTCGCCGTCCCATTTCATCGAATACTTATCGGTAAGAAAGGGTTGAGAAGCAACGAAACGCTCAAGAGCGTAGCCCTCAGGCAGCTTCATTGCCTCGATCTTGTCATTGAGTCCCAGGATCGCATAAACAGGACTTTCGATCGCTCCGGCCACGTCCGCCGTGACATACACGACCGGCATCAGGTTCTTGTGGTAAATGCTCTTATCGGTTTTCATTTCGCGGACATCCACGAGTTCACCGACCGGCACCAGATTTCCTCGATTTCCGGCGATCTTGATTCGCTCAATGTCGGCGATACTCGACCGGCTTTCTCGCGGCAGGCGTATGTTTATGTTTGTGTCTTCTTTTTCGTTCGGCACATGGAGCAGCCCGACGTTCATTCCGTCGACGGCAACCCCGATCGCCTGAGTTATCTGCTCGGCCGTAATACCGTTAAGAGCGGCCTTTTCGCTGTTTACCTTCAGATTGTATTTGGGCTGGTCGTCCTCGACGAACCAATCGACATCTACAACGCCATCGGTTGACGTGAAAATATCGCGGATGTTCCGGGCGATCTCGATCTGGCGTTCGTATGTTGGGCCGTAAACTTCAGCGACTATTGTCTGTAAAACCGGCGGACCGGGCGGAACCTCGGCAACTTTGACGCTCGCGCCGTATTTGGCGCCGATCTTTGTTAGCTCGGGACGGACACGTTTCGCGATGTCGTGGCTCTGTGCCGATCGTTCATCCTTTGACCGCAGATTGACTTGGATATCCGCAACGTTAGAGCCACGCCGTAGAAAATAATGCCGAACAAGACCATTGAAATTATACGGAGACGCCGTTCCCACATACATTTGATAGTCGATCACTTCCGGAACGGTGCCGACGTAGGCCGCAAGTTCGCGAGTGACGGCGGCGGTTTGCTCAAGCGTTGATCCCTCAGGCATATCGATCACGACCTGAAACTCGCTCTTGTTGTCAAAGGGCAGCATCTTGACTTTGACCGCCTTCAGGAACAGCAAGGAAACCGACGCGAGCAGCAGAACCACCACTCCGCCTAGAAATGCGTATCGCCACTTCGGCTTGAGGATGATCGCGTTCATTACCTTTCGGTAGAGCCGCGTCGTAAATCCCTCATCGCCGTGTTCGTGCTTGACATCGCGTTTCAATAATTTGAGGCTAGCCCAAGGCGTCACGACAAATGCAACGATCATCGAAAATATCATTGCGGCCGACGCTCCGACTGGGATCGGCCTCATGTACGGTCCCATCAGACCGCTCACAAATGCCATTGGCAGGATCGCGGCGATCACGGCAAAGGTGGCAAGGATGGTCGGGTTTCCGACCTCGTCGACGGCCTTGATCGCGATATCCACCAAAGGCCGGCCCTTGTTTTCGGGCAATGCATAATGGCGAGTCATATTTTCGACTACGACGATCGCGTCATCGACCAGGATCCCGATCGAAAATATTAGTGCGAAAAGTGTGATCCGGTTGAGTGTATAGCCGTAAAAATAGAAAACCGCCAGCGTCAATGCAAGCGTGACCGGGATTGCCACAGCGACGATACCGGATTCGCGCACGCCGAGTGTCAGCAATATCAGCAGCGAGACCGACGCGATGGCGATCATCATATGCCAAAGCAATTCATTTGACTTTTCTGCGGCAGTTTCGCCGTAATTGCGAGTCGTCGTTACACGAATATCGGATGGTATAAAGCGGCCCTTGAGGGAATCTGTCTTTTCGAGGATGCGGTCGGCGATCTCTATGGCATTTGTGCCCTTGCGTTTTGAAACGGCGATCGTAACGGCCGGCTCGACCGATGTTGGTTTAGCGGACGAGCCATTTTCATGCTCGGCTGCGGCATTTTGCCCATATAGCACATAATCGGATGGATCCTCAGGACCGTCAATGATGCTCGCAACATCCCGCAAATAAACGGGCCGATCACCGAACGCACCCACCACAACATTGCCGACATCGTCGGCCGATGAAAGAAATTGTCCTGTTTCAACAATCGACTCGCGATTGCCCGCCGAGATCTTGCCGGATAGCTGCTGCCGATTGGTCTGCTGCAGCATTGGGATGATCGATGTCGCTGATACGTTCCTGGAGGCCATTTTAGCGTCGTCCAGCAGAACTCGAACCTGACGCCGTTGACCACCAATGATCTTGACCTCCGAAACGTCAGGTATCTCCTTGATCTGGTCAGCAACCTCTGCCGCGACCCGCCGGATCGTGAAATGATCATATTTCCCGCTCGACAGCGTCAGGGCAAGGATCGGAACATCGTCGATCGAACGAGGCTTGACAAGCGGCGTCGAAGCTCCCGGCGGTATCATGTCCAGATTGGCGTACATCTTCTGATTTAGCCGGACAATTGCGTCTTCCTCATTTTGTCCGACCTTGAAGCGCACAATGGCCATCGACATTCCGGGCGACGAAGTCGAATAGACGTACTCGACCCCCGGGATCTCCCAAAGGAGCTTTTCCATCGGGCCCGTTACACGTTCCTCGACCTCTTTCGACGTCGCTCCGGGCATTTGGACCATCACGTCGATCATTGGGACGATGATCTGCGGCTCCTCCTCACGCGGCAGCATGATGACCGCACCGAGACCGAGCAGGATCGCCGCCGCAATTATGAGCGGCGTGAGTTTCGATTGGATAAATGCTCCGGCCAGTTTACCGGCGATGCCTATTTCATTCATTGCCTTACCTGACCCTCGTACCGTCGTTTATTGCTCCGGTATCAGACGTCACAACTTCATCACCCTCGGCAACGCCGGACAGGACCTCAGCCTTTCCTTCGGACGTTTTGCCTATCGTGACAATTCGGAACTGCGCCGTCCCGTCGGCAGCGACGATGTAGACGCCCGACAACTGCCCCCGTTCAACGATGGCCGAAACTGGAACGGTGATCGCATCTTTCTGAGCGACGGGGAATTTTGCGACGCCGAACAGCCCGCTTTTCAAAATAGGATTCGCCGGGATATCGATCTTCACCGTATAAGTGCGGCTGGCCGCATCGGCCGTCGGCATTACTTCGGCGACGGAGCCGAGAAACTCGCCCTCGCTAACTGCGTCAATGCGAACGCTGACCCGATTGCCGATTCGGACGAGTTTGCCCCGCGATTCATCGATCCCGACCTCAAGCCGATATTGCGAATTATCTTCGATCGACAGAAGCGGAGCCCCGGGGCCGGCGGTCGCTCCCGCCTCAGCAAACTTCTTGACCACGACGCCGGACACGGGCGAAGCGATTCGCGAATATCCCTGAAAAACCCTAGTAGAAGCGATTTCAGCCTTCGCCTGGTCGATCCTCGCGTTAAGCTGCCTTTTCTTTGATATTATGACCTGGACACCGGCTTTGGCGCGGTCGAGTTCGGACCGGGCCATTTTTAGCCGAGACTGAGCTTCGTCAAATTCCTGTGCAGTTGCTGATCGACGCTCGAATAGCTCCTTGTAACGGTCAAACGTGATCTGAGCCAGATTTCGATTCGCCTCCGCAGTTTGGACGGCTGCGGTTGCGGCCTCGACAGAACGGTCGATCTCGACCAGCCCGGCCTGCGCTTCTCTCATCGCTGCTTGGGCCTTCTGAAACTGCGCCTGGCTTTCGCGATCGTCTATTTCAACGAGAAGCTGGCCTTTCGAGACGGTGTCGCCCTCGGATACGGGAAAAGAGACGATCCGCCCCATCATGTTGGCCGAGACCTGGGTTTCGGTTTTTGCCCTGACTGTGCCGGTCGACTCATAATAGTCCTCGATCGATGATCTGGTAATCTTCGCGATCGAGACGTGTCGGACCTCACCTGTCGGCCCTGCCTGCTTTGAAGGCTCGTCGGATCGGCCGCAGCCTGAGGCGACTAATGCCACCGCCGCGAGCGCCATGATCAATGCGGTCATTTTCTTCATTTTCATCACAGTTCAATCAAATAGCCGTACATCGGTCAATTGCCCGGTCGCGAGCAGGATCGATGCATATCCGACGTAATATTCGTATCTTGCCTTTAATATGTTCTGCCGTGCCGCTACGACCGCGGACTCGGCTCGGATCACTTCGTTGAAAGTGGTCAATCCGAATTTATATCTGTCCTGCACGATCCTGAGTGCCTCCTCGGCGTAGGCGGTACTCTTGATCGATACTTGGATCTTGCTGCGTGCGAGTTTGTAATTCTCAAGTGCTCGGATGACATCGAGCCTGATACTGTCAGCTAAACTCTGTTTTTCAAGTCCCGCGAGCGAAACCGCTTCTGCAGCTTGTTGAGTTCGGGACTTTCGGCCAGCGTCAAAGATCGTGTAAGTCAAATTTACGCCGACCGTGTAATCTGAACTACCGTTTGTGATGTATGGCGAACTGTATCCCAAGTTGCCGAAAGCCTCTACGCGCGGTAATTTCTGGCCACGAAGTGCGTCCGTTTGAATGCGGGCGGTCTCCGCCGCCAACTCGGCCCGCTGGTAATCTGGCCTATTTTGCAGAGCGATTCGTATGAGTTCGTCCCGATCGGCAAGTGGGAAGTACTTTTCCTTGAGATCCCCGGATAATTCGAGTGAACGATCGGCGCTGTCACCAAGCAAGAGATTGAGTGACGTCGTGATCGTCCGAAGGTTGCTCTCAGCCTCAAGACGATGTTGTTCGGCGTTTGCCACCTCGACCTCTGCGGCCAACAGGTCTGCTTCGGTAGTCATACCGACGTAGACCATATCCTTTGTTTTCTTGCGGTTTGCCGCGGCCGAGCGGATCGCGTCGGCACTGACCTTGATCATTTCAGTTCCGAGCACAGTGCCGAAGTAAGCGTTGACAACGTCAAATCTTAACTTTTGCCTGACAGCCTCGATCTGCAGTTCTGCCTGGCTTATCCCTTTCTCTGCTTGTTTGACCCTGAAACGCGTTTGGTGTTGATCAAATATCGGAAACTGCACGCCGGCTATCGAACGAAAATTGAACACACCTTTTGGGTGGTTGAGCAGGTCGATCTGAAAGTTCGATGGGCCGAAACGCCCTTGTTCGAGAAGGGAGCCAAAAACGAAGACAGGGTTGTTGCTTCGGACGACCGACTGGCTGACTTGTATGAAAGGCATCCTGCCCTTTCGCGCCTCGACAACCTTTTCGGCGGCGATCTTGACGGCCGATTCTGCGATCTTAGGATGGACGTTTTTTGAGAGAGCGGTATCGACGGCTTCTTTTAAGCTGAGTTTGGCCGCCGCCGTCTGCGAAAACACCGGGAAAGCCGCAATAACTAGGACAATTAGTGCCGACCAAGTCGAACCATTTCGTATGTGTATTAAACCGTTCATTTCTGAAAGCACCAACTATGCCGTTGAACCGACAATAGCCCGTGTTCTAGTTTTCCTTAAAACCCGCGGCGCGAAGTATGGAGATCATCGGACACCATTGGGTAAATGCCGACTGGATCAGATTGAGTCCGACGAATCCCGTAAAATAAAAGAAGTATGGGCTGAGCCAAAATCCAAGCAATACGCTGAGAAAAATAAAACTGCCGGCAATCAAATGGAGCATTCTATCTACTGTCATGGTCATTCCTCCCTATCAATAGAGTTTACTATATAACGATATAGTGATATAGTCAAATTGATTAGAGGGATTTCCGCAAGATTGCCATGAACCCCCGATCAGGCGTGTTAGAACCCCTAACGTTCGGACAGCGCTTTGGAGTAATATGGAAACAACAGCCGAAAGCAGTAATGCGTGTTTTGTCAGCAATCCCGGAGGAGTCCTGTCGTTAATGAAAAGAAGTGAGATCGATGATTCAGCTTTGGAGTTGATCGCCAGCCGGTTTCGGCTTTTGGCTGAGCCGATGCGCCTAAAGATCCTGCATGCCCTCGGCGACGTCGAAATGAATGTGGGCGAATTGGTCGCCGCGACCGGGGCAAACCAGGCAAATATTTCGAAACATCTTGCGATATTGCTTGAAGCCGGCGTTGTTTCCCGCCGAAAGGATGGATTGCGGGCAAATTACCGTGTGACCGATGAGTCCATCTTTGCTCTCTGCGATGTCGTATGTTCCCGACTGGAACGACAACTCGACCTTCACCGCGAAGCTCTCGCGACCATCCGCCAAATATAGTGATCCGCAGCGTGAAAAGTGAAACTTTTCGCCGTGGATTTCGAATTAGGTAATAACAATTTTTCGCATTTCTATTTCAGGAGTGATTATGAAGGTATTTCTTCAGCGATTTTCATTGGCTGCGTTGATCGCGGTGAGCTGTATTTCGTTAGTCGGAACCGTCTCTGCACAGGGTTCAAAACCGGCCGCGGGCATTAAGGTGCCGGTCACGTATTACACACTGCCTAATGGTCTGAAAGTGGTGCTCTCGCCCGAGCCGTCAGCGCCGCTCGTCACCGTAGCGGTCTATTACAATATTGGTTTTCGTATCGAACCGCGTGACCGCACCGGCTTTGCGCACCTGTTCGAGCATCTGATGTTCCAGGGGTCAAAGAATCTCGGCAAGATGGAGTTTATCAAGTTGGTCGAGAGCAACGGCGGCGTCCTGAACGGTTCGACGCGTTTCGATTTTACCAACTACTTTGCCGTCATGCCGTCGAATAAGACCGAGACGCTGCTTTGGGCCGAGGCCGACCGTATGCGCGGGCTCGACATCACGCAGGAAAACCTGACGAACCAGCAGGGCGTCGTCGGAAACGAGGTAAAGGTCAACGTCCTCAATCAGCCGTACGGCTCGTTCCCGTGGATCGACCTGCCGATGGCCGCATTCACCAACTGGTACAATTCGCACAATTTCTACGGCGACCTCAAGGACATCGAGGCAGCCACTCTGGCCGATGCCAAGACCTTTGCGTCAAAGTACTATCAGCCGCAGAACGCGGTGCTCGTGGTCGTCGGCGATTTTGACGAGGCGTCAGCCAAGGGTTGGATCACCAAGTATTTCGGCAATATCCCTTCGCAAAAGGCCGAGCCGATCCCCGATCTGACCGAACCGCGTCAGGAACAGGAAAAGACGGTCAGTCGCACCGATAAACTCGCCAACAAACCGGCCGTGGCATTCGGCTATCAGATGCCGAAACGCGGCACACCGGAGTATTACGCAATGGGCCTGATCGACCAGATCCTGATCCAGGGCGAGGACAGCATGCTCTACAAAGAGCTGGTCAAAAACAGAGGCTACGCCGGCGGCATCGGCGGCGGCATCAATTCGGGGCTCGGGAATATGTTCAATTACAACGGCCCGATGCTGATGGACGTGAGCCTGATTCACGACGATAAATTTACTGCTCAGGAGATACTCGCCAGTGCCGACACCATCATCGGACAGCTCCAGGACAAGCCTGTCGGACAGGCAATGATCGATCGAGCGATGGTCAAGCTGCGTTCGGGGCTCTACGACACGATGACGCAATTCGGCGGCTTTGGCCGTGCCGATCTGCTCGCGAGCTTTGCCCTATTTGATAACAAACCCGAGAACATCAACCAGATCGAAGCCAATTTCCGCAAGGTAACGCCCGAGCTGATCCAAAAAACGGCAAGGGAATATCTGCGAAAAACTAACCGAACGGTTGTGGTCCTGAACGTCGAAAAGTCGGCGTCACCGGCGAAATAGGAGGGATCGGGCAATGAAAAACAGAAAATTGAAAATGGATAATTATCTCGGAAAAGGTCTTTCGCTCTTTCTCTCAGCGGTCAGTCTACTGGCGTTTGCATCGGCCACGTTCGGGCAGAAAGAAACACCGCCGGCGGGCGGGCCGCCAAAGCCGTTCGTGTTCCCGAAACAGGACACTTACACCCTACCCAATGGAATGAAAGTGACGCTCGTGCAGTACGGGTCGATTCCGAAAGTAGCGTTTCAGGCAGTGATCTATTCGGGCACAAAGGACGATGCCACGGGCAAGCGCGGCGTCTCGGAGATGACCGGTATGATGCTCAAAGAGGGAACTAAGACCCGCTCGGCCGAACAACTGGCGCTTGAGACCGCAAGTATGGGCGGCAGCATCAACGTCGGTACCGGCACGGACAGCACCAACGTATCGGGCGAGGTGTTGAGCGAGTTTGACGTCAAATTCCTCGATCTGCTGGCGGATGTCGTGCTGAATCCGAACTTTAAGCAAGAGGACCTCGACCGTCTGAAGGCAAACAAGCTGCGTTCGCTGGCCGTCGCGAGGACGCAGGCGGGCAATCAGGCCTGGGAAAAGTTTCGCTCGGTGGCATTCGCCGGGCACCCGTACAGCCAGATTAATCCGCAGGATGACGAGGTCAAGGGCTATACACTCGACGACCTAAGGAGCTTTTACGCCAACAATTACGGTGCTGCACGAACGCATCTTTACATCGTTGGCCAGTTTGACTCCGCGTCGATAAAGTCCGCGATCAGCAGGGCCTTTGGCGGTTGGGCAAAGGGCACCGCAGCAACGCGTAATGTTCCAACGGTCAATGCAAGACGTTCGATTTCGGTCATCGACCGTCCGGGTTCGCCGCAATCGACGATCTATCTAGGCATGCCGGCGGTGTCGCCGTCGGACGCGGATTTCATTAAGTTCACTGTGATGGATTCGCTGCTCGGCAGCTCGTTCGGTTCGCGTATAACGTCGAACATACGCGAGAACAAGGGCTATACCTACTCGCCGAGCAGCTTCGTTTGGAGCCGATTCAAAACCGGGTATTGGATAGAGAACGCCGATGTGACGACCGAGGCGACCGGTGCGTCGATCAAGGAGATATTGTTCGAGATCGACCGGCTGCAGAAAGAGCCGCCGACCGAGGCAGAGTTGCAGGGCATCAAGAACTATCTCGTCGGTATCTACGTCCTGCAAAATTCTTCGCGAAGCGGCGTCATCGGACAGCTTGAGAGCGGTAATTACAACGAGCTGAGCAAGGATCATATCGACACCTACATCCAAAAGATCGCCGCGGTTACCCCCGCAGATGTCTCGGCGATGGCGAAGAAATACCTGGTGGCCGACAAAATGACGGTCGTCGTAGTGGGGGACCGTTCGAAGATCGACGAACAGCTCAAACCCTACGCGAACTAGGCCGGGAAATACTTCGATCGAATAAAAAAGGGTGCCCGTGCGGCATCCTTTTTTGTATATATTTCCGGGATGTTGGTCGTCAATGCGTAGGTCCAATAATTGGGAGCAAACAGTCTCGTCGAATTTACAGGCAGTAATTCTCGAAAAGCGGGCATCAGAAACTCAAATGTATTTCATAAGCAAACATTATCGGTTGAACAATCCGGCAAACAGGCGTAGTATTGCCGAAACCTCTTTCGACAGACTTGCGGTTACCACCGAAACTTGAGCAGTTTAGGTTTGCGAACGAAATTCATTTACCGATCGCTACTCAGCAAGAAGTTGTATGAAGCCAATAGTTTATTCGTATCTGATCATCGTAGTTCTCGGAATTTCCGCCATTGGCCAAACGGCCAAGCCGAAGACCACAGCGTTGCCCGCCGGCATCACAGGTTGGGCCGGAGAGTACTCTGACAAGCTTCTGAAGAATTCGGTCATAAAGGCGCGTCTGAGGAAGTTGCTCGGAACCAAGAACTATACCGAATTTATGGATTCTTTTGAGACGCTGACGTCGATATCCGATGACGGCGATGTCCTGTTTGCAAGCGGCTGTTTGGTGCACGCCTGCACGCAACTTGAATCGGCGATCGCTATTGACGTGAAGAATAACGCCATCCACGCCGCGATCTTCAATTCCGAGAGATCAACCCGCTATTTCAACGAACGCGGCAGAAAGACTCCTTTGCCGATCGTGAATTGGGCATCAAAACTAGAAGAGCTCAAAGTCAACAAATAGTGCTCCAACCTCAACGATTACGATTATGAGATCGATCGCATTTCTATCACTAACGCTGCTGTTCTTGTGTCTTGAGGCAAACGCTCAGGATTTCGATAACAAGGCGAAAGAGTACACTCTTGTCTCGCAGACCGAGGCAAAGACCGAGGTCATGCGTACGCATCGGCGAGTGCTATGTGATTACCAGCCGTCGGGTCTCTGGGTGCGGCGTGGAGAGCGGTTCTCCGTTCAGGTCACAGACCTCGATCCCAACTACAAGCTGTCAACAATGATCGGTTTCAAGCCGATGTGGTCTAAGGTCAACAGAACGCAGGAGAATGAACTCCGCGAAGGTGCGAACACCGTTACTGCGGCCAACGATGGCATTCTCTCGTTCATATTCGTAAAGCGTAACGGCTTTGATACGGATCCTGTTGAGGTTCAGGTCAAGGTCACCGGTGGCAAGGCGATCCCGCTTTATGTGATCGGCCAAACCGAGGATGCTGATTGGGAGGCGGCGATCCGGAAAATGGATGACACGTACGTCCAGATAGTGTCGGACAAAGCCCTCGTCACGCTTCCGTCGCGCGATTACAAGCTTTTTCCTATCGAGGATGTCGAAGCGACATTTGAGACGATCCATCGAATGATAGATCTCGACGACGAACTTGCGGGTTTTGACGATTCGTCTCCTGAGAATATGCGGACACGCAACCGTATCAACTACCTTGTGGACGTTTATACTCCGCGGCCTGAGTCGGACAAGTATTACGCATACGCTTCCGAGTACTTCATTGGGATGAAGCGCGACAATTTCACAGCGTTGACACGAGACCTCGGAACGGAATGGGGCTATTGGCACGAGACTGGACATACGTATCAACAGAGAAGCTGGATGTTCAGTGCGATCGTTGAGGTCCAGGTCAATATGTTCTCGCTGTACGTACAGGAGAAATTTGGATTACCGTCGAAACTCCGGGACAAAGAGAGTAGCAATACGATCTCGTCATTTGAGATGGCACGCCGGTATATCGCCGATCCCAACAAGAATTATATGGTCATTAACCCTGCCAATTATGGCGAGTTCTTCACCAAATTAGTAATGTTCCATCAGCTTAAGTCGGTCTATGGCTGGAACGCGTTCACGCGGTTACAAAAAGAGTTTCGCAAAAAGCCGATGACCTACGATCCCAAGATCACTGACGCCGAAAAGGCAAATCAGTTCGTCTATATGATGTGCTTTGTCACGAGAAATGACCTCGTCCCGTTTTTTAGGAAATGGGGTCTCAATATCGACGCTGCCACCACGCAAAAGATCGCCGCGATGCGTTTGCCGCTGCCAAAGACCGATCCGGCGACGATCTTCAAGTAAGAGACTAACATTAGGTTCCCGTAGGTTTGTTTGATAGGACTATTCTCGTAACGTAATGAGAGGTTTGTCGAGTATGAACAATAAGCTATATTTGCCGCTCTTGATCTGTCTTCTATGTTTACAGATAAGCGCGCAGGAATTTAACAACTACACAAAACAGTACACGCTTGTTTCTCAAACAGAGGCCGCGATCGAGGCGGAACGCACCCATCGCATGCTCTTGTGCGATCAACAGCCGTCGGGGCTTTATGTAAAGAAAGGTGAAAGTATAACCTTCAACGTCAGCGGTTTGAGCGACGAGTATGATCTGTCGTCGATGATCGGTTTCAAGCAGATGTGGGGCAACCGCAACGTTACTCAAGAAGATCTGCTCGACAACGGCACAAAGACGATCACAGCCAGTCAGGACGGCATTTTGTCGTTCATCTTTACCAAAATTGACGGTTACGATATCAAACCCTCGACTGTGCGCGTCAGCGTCAAAGGCGGCCGGGCATTTCCGCTGTACCATGTCGGCAAGACCAGCGATGCTAACTGGCAAAACGATCTTCGCACCATGAGGGACGCACAGTTTGTGCAGTTCGTGTCTGACAAAGCTCTCGTCACCATCACATATGCCGATTACATGCGAACGCCGATGCGAGACGTTGCGGCTTCGTTCAGGACGATCCACACCGTTATCGATCTTCAGGACGAACTGGCGGGGTTTGACAACTCGACGCCGCAGAATATGCGAACCCGCAATCGCCTGCATTACCTTATCGATCTCTACTCGACGCCGGCCGAAGGCGAGTCATTTTACATGTATGCGATGAACTACCTCATCGGAATGAAACGCGACAATTTTACCGACCTGACGGACAATTTGAGCACGGAGTGGGGCATCTGGCACGAGACGGGACATACTCATCAGCAGGATTCGTGGACGTGGGATTCTATCGGCGAGATCTCGGTAAATATCTTTTCGCTCTATGTACAGGAAAAGTTTGGCCGGCCGTCCACGCTGGCACAGGTTCAGGACGGCGAAACTCTGACTAATTATGAAAGGGCACGCAAATACATCGCCGACCCGAAAAAGAACTATCTCGTGTCAAATGAAGAGAAAGACTACAACGAGCTATTTTCGAAACTCGTAATGTTTCACCAACTCAGGAGCGTATATGGCTGGGACGTGATCAAGCGTCTGCACCAGCATTTCCGAAAGCAGCCATATGTCGAGGTCGATGGCGAAACCGACGCCGACAAGGCGAACAAGTTCATCTATGCAATGTGCGTCGTGACGCAAAACGATCTCGTCCCATTCTTCCGTAAATGGGGCCTTAATGCTGACGCCGCAACAACGCAAAAGATAAACGGCATGCGTTTGCCGCTGCCAAAGACCGATCCTTCGACGATCTTTAAATAAACAAAAAGGAGAATAATAAAAATGCGAATTACATTCAAAAACATTGCCGACCACTCAAAATTAGTGGTTGCAGCTCTGTTGATGGGCCTATTCCTCGGCTCTCACGTATTTGCTCAGACAGATCGCGTCAAACCGCTTTACGCCGGGGCGGCGACGGCATTTATGCAAAAGCTAGTCGGTCTGCTCTCAAAGGATATTAAGGATGAAGACTTAGAATCCGATATCCTGGATAAATGGCAGGAACGGGTAGACAGCGGGGAGATATTCGGTAAAACAGAGTACCAAATAGCTGTATTGTTCTGGGGCGACGTGAAGTCGGTTGTCCAAGACACCAAGATTTCGAATTCTGTTTGGGCAACCTGGATGTCGGGAGCAACACCGACTACTTCAAGGTGGCCTGCAAGATTCAAAATCGAAGACGATGGATATTCGGGCTCGGTACTCGCCATTGGCTATACCGAAAGCGAACAGTACGACTGCCGACCCACACCATGCGCTTTCGGTAGGGTCTGCAACCCGGGCGCGATGACTTGTAAAGGACGCTCGGCCGGTTTTCGGCATCGGGCGTATCAGAGCCGAGGCTTTGATTGGCTCTTTCAACCGGCAGGCGAAGGGTATTACTACATCTTTCAAGGAGAATCAGAAAGAGCTATCGTTGCGGGCGACTATGCTGACAACAACATTTATTTTCAAGTGCCGAATGGGCGAGACAATGCCAAATGGAAACTCGTGCCATTGGGGAACAATCGGTTTTATATCACTGACAAAAAACACGGCCGTTCGCTCGTAGCCGGTAACAATCCGGACGGCAATATCTATCACCAAGTTCCCGATGGACGCCGAAATGCGATCTGGAGGATCACCTATCTACAAGGTGAGTCCAACATCCCGTCCGAGATCAAGACGAATTAGAGTTCCGATCGAGTATGAAAAAGTATATATACATTCCTTTCCTAATGCTCGCATTCGCATTCGCTGCAAAGGCACAGGCCGTCCTTAATGCACAGCAGCTTGGGAATCTAGTTGTCGGACTCAAGGGAGCTCTGAAAGAAAATCTCATGCCGATCGCGAACGGCGAGGCGAGCTACAATGCGGTCGTTCAACGTTGGGACGCACGTCGCGATCTGGCAGGGAAGACAAAGAGCCAAGTCATCGACCTGCTTTATTCCGACGTAGAGGTTGTCGTCAAGAGTTCCGCAGTTCGGTATCAGATCAATCAGGTTTTCGCGCTCTACGACCGGATGCCCGACAGTCAGTTTTCCGCCAAGACAAGTTTCAAGGATCCACGCGATGGAGAGGTTTATGGCATTAAGAAGCTTGGCAATCGGACCTGGATGAAGGAGAACCTGCGGTATGACATGGGTAATGATTCGATCTGCTACGACGATGACGGCGAAAATTGTGCTGAATTCGGCATGCTCTACACCTTTAATGGAGCGATGAAGGCCTGCCCAACAGGCTGGCGTCTGCCGTCGGACAATGACTGGATGGACCTGGAAAACGCTCTCGGGATGCCGCAAAACCAATTGATGGTCGATGGTTACAGTACTACTAGAGGATATCGCGAAGGCCTGATGCTGCAGGTTGGCCGGCCGTCCACGCTGGCACAGGTTCAGGACGGCGAAACGCTGACAAACTTTGAAAGGGCACGCAAATATATCGCTGACCCGAAAAAGAACTATCTCGTCTCAAACGAAGAGGCAGATTACAACGAGCTATTCTCGAAACTCGTAATGTTTCACCAACTCAGGAGTTTTTATGGCTGGGACGTGATCAAACGTTTGCACCAGTATTTTCGAAAGCAGCCGTACGTTGAGGTCGATGGCGAAACTGACGCCGACAAGGCGAACAGGTTCATCTATGCAATGTGTGTCGTGACGCAAAACGATCTCGTCCCATTCTTTCGTAAATGGGGCCTTAATGCTGACGCCGCAACAACACAGAAGATAAACGGCATGCGTTTGCCGCTGCCAAAGACCGATCCTTCGACGATCTTTAAGTAATTAAAAGGAGACTCAGAATGCGTACTATTAGATTCAAATCGATGAGAGCAGGGATCCTATTCTTGCTTCTATTTCTCGTACTATCATCTGCTGCGTTCGCACAGGTGGACAATAAGAAGGCGTTAGATGAGGATGCCGTCGCGGCTTTGGTCGAAAAGCTCGGTGGATTGCTCTCGTACGAGATCAAGGACGAAGACAAAATATCTGAGATCACCGATAAATGGGCGGGGCGTGAGGATCTGGTCGGTAAAACCGAGTCGGCGATCATGAGCTTGTTTTGGGAAGACGTCAAGGCGGTCGTGACCGATCAATATATCTACAACAACGTATGGTTGAGGTGGGTTCTTGGTCCGAGCTGGCAGAAACCGGAAAAGCTCGAGGATGGTCCGGCAATGTTCAAGATCGAGGACGACGGATACTCCGGTTCAAAACTTGCGATCTTGTATTCAGACGTGGAAAGATTCAATTGTAGGACGTTAAAATGTGATATTAACGAACGTTGTAGCAGTCCCACAGCGGAGCTTTGTGATTCTCGTCCAGCCGGCATTCGGCACAGGCAATTCAACTCAAATGAGGGCAGCTGGCGCTTTGAGCCTGCGGGCGACGGGTTTTACTACATTTTCTTGGGCCTAACGCAAAAGGCAATCGTCGCGGGAGACAGCGCTGACAACCGGATCTACCTTCAAGAGCCGAACGGACGAGACAATGCAAAATGGAAACTCGTGCCGCTAGGAAACAACAAATTTCATATCACGGATAAGAAACACAACCGCTCGCTTGTTGCCGGCGATAATCCGGACGGAACCATCTATCACCAAGTTACGAATGGTAGGCGCAATGCCATTTGGAACATTGTACTCATATACGGAAAACGCAATGTTCCTGACGAATTGAAAAGCAAGTAGGAGCTAGCCAAAACATGATGAAAAGGTATATACATTACATACTCCATTATTGCGTTCACCGTTACGGCAGCTGATACCTCGTATGCGTGCAGCTGCATGGCAAGCCTTCGTGGATGGATGTCACGAATCACGAACGGTTCCTCGTGGCCGTATCGAATCAGGATCCATGGTTAGGCTCTTGATAATGATCGGATCCAAATCCCGGTCGGGAAATTGTGACAGCACTCAGGAGAATAA
>JAIBCA010000012.1 GCA_019694345.1 Pyrinomonadaceae bacterium
CCTTTTTTGCCTCGTCGGGGATCTCCTGCGCAAAAAGCGTTCCGGTGACCGATC
The DNA here is from genome assembly GCA_019694345.1 of Pyrinomonadaceae bacterium. Classification (GTDB taxonomy): domain Bacteria; phylum Acidobacteriota; class Blastocatellia; order Pyrinomonadales; family Pyrinomonadaceae; genus OLB17. The sequence continues at coordinate 55 of JAIBCA010000012.1, forward strand.
TGGATTCGGGGTTGCGGCGGCGAGACCGAAGGTAGAAATCTTTCTGAGCGCTGTCCGAAGTCGAACTGCCCTGTCGGACGAAATTCACGATCTCGACATCGGCCGCCTGCTCTTCAAAATCGGTCCCGTAGGGAAGCACGCGGATCGTGAACCTGCCGGACGACAATCCGCCAAAAAAGTACCGCCCGGAGCCGTCCGTCTTGGTGCGGCCGAGCACCTGCCCGACCTCGTTAGTGATCTCGACCGGTATCTGAGTAACAGGAGTTCGTTGACTGTCGAAAACAAAACCGTTGACAGTGTTGCGGTAGCTCTGCTGCGCATAGGCCGAAAGCACGGCAAAAGCGACAATAGTAACTGAACAAATGACCCCGATGCAGGCTGTACGCAGTACCGATGGAGAAAAACATAAAACTCTCATTACAGGTTACTAACTCCTTATCCCCAAAATTCTAGTCGAATTCCAATAGATGTCCCAACTTCTCTTTCTTTGTACGCATGTAATGTGCGGCCGGCGTCTCGGACCTGACCTCGATCGGGATACGTTCGACCACCCGGAGACCCGCTGCTTCGAGAGCCTTCAACTTGTCGGGATTATTCGAGATGACACGGACCTTGCACAACCCGAGATCGAACAGGATCTCTGCGCACTGCTGATAATCGCGGGCGTCGACCTCAAAGCCAAGACGTTCATTTGCCTCGACGGTATCGGCACCTTCGTCCTGAAGCGCGTACGCCCTGATCTTGTTGATAATTCCGATCCCACGGCCTTCCTGCTGCTGATAGACGATGGCACCTCGGCCCTCGGCCTCGATCATCTCCATTGCCCTATGCAGTTGCGGGCCGCAATCGCATTTGATCGAGCCAAAAACGTCGCCGGTCAAACATTGCGAGTGTATCCGAACCAGCGTTGGCGTTTCGCGGTCCATCTCGCCTTTGTAAAGTACAACAAATTCTTCGCTGCTGTTAAGCGAACGATAGCCTGCGATCTTGAACGATCCCCGCTTTGTGGGCAGATTGGCTGTCGCCACCCGTTCGACGGTCAGATCGGGCGTCATCCGACAACGGTCGGTGACGGTCGCAGGCGGAATATTATTCTGTAACATTTCTGTGCTAATAGGTGATTATAAAACTTCCGGCCGGCAAAAGCTACATTTTCTTTGTTGCAAAGCCTCGTAAAGATAACGAAAAAGGCCGCGGGCTGTAGTGCCGGCGGCCGATTCGAACTTGGTGAAACCAACGTTCTATTCCCTCTCGGTTTTTTCGTCTTCGGACGATCTTTCGTCGGCCGGTTTTTCCTCGTGGGCCATTACGGCAGCGTCGCCGGTCCCGAAGAGACGTGAAAGAATTCCTTCGATCACGTTAGAGGTCCTTACCGGGGCTGTCTGCGACGTCGAGGCGGGAAGTTCCAATTCGGCAAACGCTAAGTCGAGCCTTACGAGTTCGGCGGTCTTGTGTCGGCAAAAACCGCACTCGGCGAGATGGCTAACGATGGGGGAAGCCTCGCGCATGGTTAGATTGCCCTCGACAAACGCGGCAAATGTGTCCTCGTCGAGGTGGCGATCGGCATCAAATGCCGTGTCGCCCGCCGACCGGATACGTAAAAATCGCTCCAGCAGGCCCTGAAACCTCGCGTCGCCGATATTGATGTTCTCCGTGCTTCCCATTTTTGTAGAACCTCCCCGAAGTATGACGCAATATCCGATGTCGTTTTGCGTAATTTCTTCCGCGGGGCTCGGTTTTTTTACTCCGTGACCTGTCCGATCAGGCATTGCCGGTCAAATTTCGATAAATATCGCCGCCGGCAAGGTCCTGGGTAGCAAGGCCCATACAGATCTCGATCTCGGCGTCCGAAAGGCCGTGAGGTCCTTTCAACTCATCCCGGAATAACTGTAGTACGCGTGCGTAACTCTTTTCCAGCCAACGCATTACCGTAGATTCGTGGATCTTCGCGTTCGGGTCCTTTTCCCTCGACTGCGACCTTCGCTGAAACCATCCCCTGAGCGGCGACCCCTCATTCTCGACAAGTCTGGATATTTCGCGGAGTTTCAGGTTATCGACGTGATAATACATCAGCAGCAGCCGCTCATGGGCCTCAAGCGAGGCAAACGCATTTGCCAGTGACGTCACGGTCGCTTTGCGATATCGGTCGCGCGTGATGCCCTCGATCATTATGTCTTCGCCGCCGGCCGGGGCCGTCGCAAAACTTGCCTGAGCCGCACCCTCACCAACATTCTCGGTCATTTCGTCAAGCGATACTTCGTCGTGGCTGGCCCGGTGCATATCCACGAGCGAATGCCAGATCACGGTCCGCAGCCAGCCGCGCATCGAACCGCGTCCGCTGTACGTGGCAAACTTCGATACGCGTTCGCCGTCAACGACGCGGGTGCCGTACAGTTCGCCATAGACCCAATCAACGACCTCTTCAGCATCAGCCTCGGTCTTCGCCAGATGCCGGGCTACCCGTTCCATATACGAGCGGTTGCCATGGTCAAATTCCCACCACGCACGTTCGTTGCCGTCAGCACAAGCCAGTGCCAGAAACAGGTCATCGGCCTGGATCATTTCGATAAATGCGCGAAGGTCTGCCTCGGTCGCGGGTTCGGCTGATGCATCGATCAGATATTTCCGCGTGGTCTTTTCAAGCGAAGCTTGAAATCGTTCGACCGTTACGCCGAAGTTCGGAGCATTCTCGCGGCACCGTTCGAATAATTCGGAAGTGACGACATCAAACACTTGCTGGAGGACTTCGTTCATTACGGAAAAGATACCGAGAGATTTATCTCGTTATTATAAACAAACACACCCGTTCGACCTAACAATATTTGAGCCGGCCCGTAAAGTGCCCGCTTCCCATTCAAACCAGCGACGGCTCGGAAGAGAAATGGACGAGTTTCTCTTCCGAGTACTGCAACTGATATAGACGCCAATATAGTCCACGATTTGCCAACAGTTCGTTGTGGGTGCCGATCTCGCGAAGCTCACCGTGATGTAGTACGATGATGCGGTCGCATTTCTGAATGGTCGATAGGCGATGGGCGACGACTAGCGAGGTCCGGCCGTCCATTACGCGGTCGACCGCGTTTTGGATCAACTGTTCGGTCTCGGTGTCGATCGAGCTTGTCGCTTCGTCGAGGATCAGGATCTTGGGGTCAAACGCAAGAGCCCGGGCAAACGATATTAGCTGCTTTTGGCCGACCGAGAGGCCGGCTCCCCGCTCCTTGACCTCGGCCTCGTATCCGCCATCAATGCTGCGTATGAATTCGTCGGCTCTGACCTCGCCAGCAGCCCATTCGACTCTGTCACGGCCGATCTCGGCGTTGCCGAGCCGTATGTTGTTGTCGATCGAACCGCTGAAAAGAAATACGTCCTGAAGCACCACTGCAAAGTTTGAACGCAGGTCCCTTAGGTCCCAATTGCGAATATCGACACCGTCGAGCAGGATCCGTCCTTTCTGGACGTCATAAAACCGCATCAACAGATTGGTTATCGTTGTCTTGCCAGAACCCGTATGCCCGACAAGAGCGATGCTTTCGCCGAGATTCACCGCAAATGAAACATCCTTAAGCACCCAATCTTCGCCCTTGTAAGCAAACCAAACGTTTTCAAACTCAATGCGGCCTTCGGCCTTGCCCTTTCGGGCCGGCTTTTCGGGCGTCTCGATCAGGACCTCACGGTCGAGCAGGATGAATATTCGATGCGAGGCGACAATTGCCGCCTGAAGAACGTTGAACTTGTCGGAAAGGTCCCTGATCGGCTGAAACAACTGCAAAGAGTACTGAATGAATGAAGCCAGGACACCGACCGTCAAAGCCGCCCCGGCCGCGGAAAGACCGCTCAGCGTTTCGAACCCGAACGCAAAGATCACGACTGCGATACCGACCGCGCCGATAAAATCGACCAAAGGATAGAATATCGCGTAATAATAGATCGTCTCGATGTTCGCCTTGCGGTAATCGTCGTTGATCTCGCGAAAGCGGGCCAGGGACTTGGCCTCTGCGTTGAAGAGCTGAACCGTCTGGGCCCCGGAGATGTATTCCTGAAGAAAGGCGTTAAGTCTGGCGTTGCGTGTGCGAACCCTGTCGAATCCGGTACGCGCGTGTTTGCGGAACCAGTTCGTTGCGGTGAAAAGCAGGGGCACCGTGACCAGCGACACAAGAGCCAGTTTCCAGTCCATCCAGAACATTATCCCGACGATCGCAATGATGATCACCAGATCGCCAAGTACGTCGATCACGCCAGAAGTAAAGAGCTCGTTCAGGGCGTCGACGTCCCCCGTCAGACGGGTCATCGTGCGGCCGACGGGATATTGGTCAAAGTAGGCAACTTCCTGCTTTTGTAGCTTGGCGTACAATTCGCTGCGCAGGTCGAACATTACCTTTTGCCCAACATTATTAAGCAAAACCTCCTGAATGTAAGAGAAGACAAAGCGAAACAGGAAGACGCCGAAGAATGCCAATGCGAAAAGCCAAATGCCATCGGTGCGCCGCGGTTCGATAAAATCATCAACCGCCATCTTGGTAAAATACGGCTGCGTGCTGATCAGAATGTTGGTCAGCAACGTCAATGTCAGGGCCGCGGCCGCCAATTGCCAATACGGTTTGAGATATCGCAGCAAACGACGGGCAACACGCAGGTCGTACGTTTTACCGATCTCGTCCTCTTCGTGATATTGCTTGGCGGCTTCCGACATAGGATAAGGTTCGATTTTAGATTTGGGACTTGCGAATGGCAATACGCCGTCGCATAATTCGCGAAAGGCAATGAATCGTTTTTTGGACGACAACAAAAACAACTGGCAGCGGCTCGAAGACCTTTTGGCAATGATGCACGGCAGCGGGCTTCGCGGCCTGTCTCGGGTTGAGGTCCGCGAGTTTGGCGAGTTGTATCGCCGGGCGGCGTCCGATCTGGCAATTGCCCGGGCGGAGACGCGCGACCCCAAACTGATCAATTATCTGAATAGTCTCGTCATCCGTGCGCACGGCCGGATATACCGGTCAGAGAGCGAGGGCATCGGACTGATCTGGCGATTTTTCGCGCACGAGCTTCCTGAGGCGTTCCGTGCCAACTGGAAGTACATGGCGATCGCCTTCGGTGTGTTCGCCGCGTTCGCCGCCTTCGGTTTCATTGCGACATGGCTGAACGTCGATTTTACCCACTTTGTTGCATTGTCCGGCATCACCGACGAGATCAGGGCAAATAACCACTGGTGGGAATCGCTGAATGACGCGAATCAAGTCGGCGCCAGCCATATTATGTCCAATAACATCATCGTTACCATTCGGGTTTTCGCGTTTGGGGCATTTTTCGGCATCGGAGCATTCTATGATCTTGCTTTTGAGGGGGCTCGGTTCGGCAGTGTTTTTGCCGCCTGTTATCAGATAGATCCGGCGTTTGGAAATTCGCTTGCAAGCTTTGTTGTCGGACACGGCGTGATCGAACTCTCTTGCATATTTTTCTGCGGCGGAGCGGGGATGATGATCGGCTATGCGATGATCGACCCAGGTGATCTGACGCGTTCCCAGGCATTGAAGCAAAAGGGTATCGAAGCCGCCAAGATAGTAATTGGCTGCGCTTGTTTTCTGGTGGTCGCAGGCACGATCGAGGGATTTCTGTCCCCGTCAGCATTGCCTGCCGGGTTCAAGATCGCGACCGGGGTATTTTCAGGCGCCGTGATGTACAGTTACCTGATACTTGTCGGTCGTTCGCGGCGCGGGGCCGGGCCGGCGGGAACGGCCACCGAATCATCGATCTAACATTTATTCCGCGGTTTTGCTTTCCCCACCCTCGCAAATCTCACAAAACTCTTTGTTTGTTTGTCAGTTATCGTCAATACGCCACTATCGAAAGTAAAGTTGTCCGAAGCCCGAAGGACGTCGTAGTACGTGCGTTCGAATGACATCAGCGGCTCGTCGCACGCCATCATCGTCGAGAAGATGTCGCTGATCGCGAGTTTACCGTCCGCAAGTGAAAAGCTGCCCCCGTAAACATTGCAGCCTGAGCGGCCGCCGATCTTGCCGTTCGGGTCGATATTGAGCGTTATTATAGTGTCGCCCAACGGATACGCGATCTTCTGACGGAAGTTATAGGCGGTTAGCTGCCAGTTACCGGACGGGAAGGTCTGAGCTGACGCCCCTGTCGAGAAGCCCAAGAAGAGTACTAAAAATGCTGCCGAAAATAAGGTCTTTCTCATATCATTCCTCTCCGAGCGAAATATCGCCCGATACATCTGAAGAACGAACTTCCATCTGCCGGCTTGCAGCCGCTCAGATCGAGACCTTGTCGGCCGTCGAGATCGTGACGCCGAACGCCTTTGCCGCCGCCGTTTTCATCGCTTCGGCGTCGCCCGTTGTCAGAAAGACGTCACCGCCCGTGTGAGGCAGCCGCCAACGGCGGATGATCCCGATCATCTCGGATGCGGGGTCGATGAACTGTGTTTCGGTCGATACCAGCTGCTGCAATAGCGGCGTGATAGCGGGATAATGAGTACAGGCGAGCAGTATATGGGAGCAGTTTCGGAGCGGGCCGAGGATCCGCTTTGCGGCTGTACGCAAGTCCTCTGACCCGACGTCACCGCTTTCGATCAGTGCCGATAAAGGTTGAGCTATTCGCTGAGTGACGCCCATCCCCCGTGCAGCAAACCCTTTGCGATATGCTCCTGACGTGATAGTCCGACGACCGCCGATCACACCGAGGCGAGCCGGGGCAATATCGGCAGTTAGTCTGATCGCCGGCTCGATCACACCTTCGACGGGGATCCTATGGTCGGCGAGGTCCGGGATCGCCGTGCTGGCGGCATTGCACCCAATAACAACATTAGTAACACCACGACTTTTCAGAAACGCGATCGCCAAGTCGAGCCGGGCCGCGAGTTCGCGTCGCGGCATCTTGCCGTACGGCTTCGCGCCGGTATCCGAAAAATAGGTGACCGAAACGTCGCCGATCTGCTCCTTGACGAGCCCATAAATGCTGACGCCGCCGATGCCCCAATCAATAATGCCTAATCTGCCAGCCATCGATTTCGTTCAAGGATAGGTGAGTTTTGCCTCGACCCCCCTTTCGACCGGGCCGCTGTCAAAGGCGACGATTCGCGAGTGCCAGGCCATATTAAGGATCTCCATCTTTTGGCCGGGAAAGCGGCTTTCGAGATACCATTTCATTTCATGTTCGGATCGGATCGGGTTGTATTCGAGCATCTTTTTCCAGTCCGGATGAGACACGAGTTTCTGAAGCGCGGCATCGAATCGAGAGTTCGCCTTCTGGTTCCGCATTGTCCGCAATTTGTCGCCGACCAATCGCGGATACTCACGGGCAGCGACGGGGACCGTTACCATATCAATGATCAGAAACTTGCCGCCCGGCCGCATAACGCGTTTTATTTCGGCCAGAAGCGGATCCCAGTCGAGGTAGCGAAACGACATCAGCGACGTGACCACATCAAACGAGTTGTCGGGAAACGGCAGCACCGGCCCATCGATCTTCTGAAACGAAACGTGTTTATTTTCGGCATTCTTGATCCGGGCACGTTCGATGATGCCGCCTGACTCGTCAACGCCGACACCGCTGTTTATTCTGTCCCGGAGAGCGAAGAGCAGTGCTCCGTTGCCGCACCCGATATCGAGCATATCGATCGGCCCTTCGGGCAAATGCTCGTTCAGCCATTTCCATTCGTCCCGCCGAACGCGAATATCCTGAAACGCCGCGTCGTACAACTCAGCAACGTGATCATACGAGGTGTCACCATCGGGCGGCCGCGGATCGAAACGCTTCATCTCCTCTGCGGGCATGAACCCGAGACGCTTTTGGGCCGATGCAAGAAAGCCATGTGATTTGCGGCCTTTGCATCCGATCGTATAGAGTTTGCCATCGGTCTTGTCACCGGCCGAAACGTATTTTTCCTTGCTGCGGGAGAATGTCGTGTACCAAAAAAAACCGTAGGTCGGAACTTTGAACGTTCTGGCAAAGAAAGGGGCAAACCAGCGAGCAGATCGACAGCAAAAGAAATAGGCTGAGCCATCATCGGCAAACGGAATATCCATCTGTTCCCATTCGTAAGGTGAGAATTGTTCGGGAAATGCAACCGTGCCGTACATCGGCCCGTACATTCCCGAATGCCCGACAAAATGAAATTCTTTGATGACCTTACCGGCATCCCTTATTTCGGCGATCGCCTGCAGGACATCACGTTTGCTTTCGACCGCGCGGGTGATGATCTCTCCGCCAAAGCCAGCTTGGATCCGTTCATCGGCAATAGTACGCGCGACCACCGGAAATTGATTGCCGCCGAGGCGGTATCTTGTTGTATAGATTATTAGGATCGATTTTGCTTGCGGCATTTATGTTTACTAATAAAATAAGTGTTTTTGCCCGCGAAGAAAAGCACCGCCGATGTCTTTCAACATAGTCGGCGGTCCCATTGTTACCAATCACAGCTTTTGTGAAGCCTCCAAATTAGAAATGGTAGTTTATACCAAAACGAACTTGATTTGTCCTTAGATCCGATGAATGTGTAAATACGTTTGCCGGGTAGGCTACGGCCGATGGTCCCGGAATTAGGGCAGCAATACTTGCCACCGATCCCGCATTGAGATTTGAACTATTGGCAGATGCGCGAGCAAAATCTGCGAAGAGATATTCTGCCTTAACGGTCCAATTTCCGCCGACACTAAACTCGGCCCCACCTCCCAGTGTCCAGCCTGCCTTGTTCTTTTTGAAGGCGGCACTTTCGGTTGCATTGCCAAATGTGTCAGTAAATGCACCAGCATAGCGCAATTCGGTAACAGCTAGTCCGCCAGTGCCATAGATCATCGCCTTGCCGACGACGACACCAATACGCGGACGTGCCGTGAGGATCCAACGGGTCTTTATTTCCTGATCGATCGTAAATCGTGCGGGGCTGCAGCACGGATAAGCCGCGCTCGATGTGACGCCCTTATTGGAGGTCATTGCACTGAAATCAAATTCGGCTCCAACTACCAATGATCCTTTCTTGTGGTTATAGCCAAAAGTGCCGCCGCCCACGAATCCGTTGGGCTTGACCTGTTGGATGCCAGCTGCATTGATCGCTGTCACGCTGGTGGTTTGGAAGTACCCGGGTGAAGCGTAGACGGTCGAGGTAACGACGTTCGATCTGCCGAATTCACCCCCGCCGAATGCACCGACGTAGAAGCCATTCCAATTGCGGCCGCTCGTTGCTGACCGTTTTGGGGTAGTCGATTCTGCTCCGCTATCTTCGTTTTTAGGTGCTTGAGCGTCTACTGACACCAAATTTGCGGCGATCGCAACGAGAGCAGCCAATGCGGCGGCCGCGATCCTCGAGTTAATTTTCGAAAAGCTAATTTCCATTTTGATTCTCCTTAGTTCACGACCCAATACGGGCGTTTATTCAGTTTGATCTCGGGCCTCGGAGGCCCATCCCAACTCCCCAACAGCAAAAAGGCATCGGCTTGTGCCGTCCTCGGGCAACAATTTTCCGGCCCCGCCTATTGCTGCAGCAGGTAACGCCAACGCGGCGCTTTATTGGTTTCGTAAACTGAACGGGAGGGATCGGAAAACTTGCCAAGATCGGCAAAATTAATTTGTGAAAATGATTTGACTGGGAGCTTAGACGGATGTACCGCGGCTAACCCTTTCGATACGATGAACTTTCTCGAGGTAGTTCTTTGCCGCTTCGGAGCGAAACATTTCGCGATCCTCCTCGTGGTCAGTGACGGGCTCAAGTGCAGTGTCCATGTAGCTTAACCGGTCCGGTGCCTTGCGGACGCGCAAATAGATCAGCCTCATTCGCACATAAAGCGATATCCAGCGGAATTGGCTGAGGAATGTACGGGCGAGATATTTGGGATAAAACGCCAAAGGGCTCTCGACCTTCATTCCCGAACGCCGATTTCGGCGCGATCTGATCCTCAGAAATCCGCCTTCGAGCGGATGGACGCCTTCGATTTGGATACAGCCTTTGAACCAAACGATGAAGAACATCGTTTTGCCAGGGCTGGTTCCGGTGGCGATGCACCGGCGGAGGATAGTTTCGACGTGATCGTCGGTGTAGTAGGTCTCCCACGCTTTGCGATAGGTTGAGCGCCACTCGTCCCGTGACATTATCGGGTGATCGGTCACGTCGTGGTTGAGGTCATACTTGTTTAGGTCCTCATCCATCGCGATCCCCGCTTCGTGCAGCCGTTTGTGATCCTCCGAGCCGGGAAGCGGCGTCAGATAAAAGAACTCGAGCAAATCGACCGGCAGCTCACGTTTAATGATCTCGATATCGTTGATGATCGACTCGGGCGTATCGCCGGGAAAGCCGAGAATATAGCCGCAATAGGTGACGATGCCGGCGTGTTTCCAGGCCAAGAGCATCTGCCGGTAATCGGTGATCTTGTTTTGTCGCTTCTTAGCTCCGAGCAAGCTGTCAGGGTTGATATTCTCAAGGCCAATGAAAACGCGCTTTACGCCTGCTCGTTTTGCCTTTTCGATAAAGTTCGGCAATTTATGGCAGAGCGTGTCGACCTGGATGATAAAACTGATATTCAGTTTCTCGACCTCGCGGAGGTCTATCAACTTGTCGAGGATGGCCTCCCAGTCCTTGTTACGGGCAAAATTATCGTCGGTAATAAAGAAAGAATGCAGGCCCTGAGCAACGTTGGCTCGGACTATCTTTTCAATGTCGTCCGGCGAACGCCTACGCGACTTTCGTCCCTGCACATTGATTATCGTGCAAAACGAACACGTGAACGGGCATCCGCGGCCGGCGTCGAAGCTGGTTGTCGCCCCAGCCGTCAAATGCACACGCTCGGCGGGCAAAAGCGGCGATGCGACGCCCTCGATGTTCGGCAGATCGTCCATATAGTTATAGACGGGCCGCAGTTCGTTTTTGAAAGCGTCGATCAGAACCTGTCCGAGACGCCCCTCGGCCTCACCGGCAAAGAGCGAGACGCCAATGTCCAAAGCCTTTTGAACGTACGGATCACGCTCCTTGAGCATTGCCATCGTACCCGAAACGTGAAATCCGCCGATCCCGACCTTTATGCCGCGTTCACGGAGCGGCCTGGCGATATCCAGAGCCCTCGGAAACTGGTTTGACTGCACGCCGACGAGCATGACCATGCCGTTATCAGCGGCCTCGATCAATGAGGCCATACGGTCGATACGGATGACGGTATTGGTTTCGTCAAATGCGTGGATCTCAAGATGAACATCCTCACCGAGCACACTCTGCCGGGCACACTCAAGCGATAGCCCGTAAAGTGCGGCAAGCGAATTGGAGGGTATCGCAGATCGATACCACTGGATGACGTAACCGTCTTCGTCGTAGTGGGACGGCTTGATCAAAACTAGGCTAAAACGCTTCTTCATCGGTACCGGAATAGTATACTGACTTAAACGTCAAAACAAACCATCATAGGTTAGAGCATGGCGCGCTCCTTGACCCTCAAATAGCTTTCCAGCAGCCGCGGTGCGAGCGTCTGAGTCGTAACATCCAGAGCAAGCCCGCCGAGCGTTTCGACCATCCGCAAAGCGGTTTCGCGCTGGTGAATTATTTCTTCCGCGGCGGATTGCCTGAATACGTCTTTGATATTGCCTGGTATCTGGCTGACGGCGGCATTCAGATCGCGGTCGCCGAGCGTCGCGACGAGCGGCAGATGACTCGGCCGCAGTAACCGGAGCGAATGGATCAGATCCTTTGAACTGTCCTTGTCCACCACATCGGTCAGGATCACAACGAATGCGCGCTTTTTCAGATTTGACGCGATGTACTGAAACCCGCGAGCGTACGACGGTTCGATCAGGTCCGGTTCCAGATCATAGAGCGACTCGAGAACGCCGTCGATGTGTTCGAGGCCTCGTTTCGGCGGGACAAAGCGGCGAACTCGGCGGCCGAACACGACCAATCCGCAATTGTCGCCGGCCCGGTTGCACGCGGACATCAGTGCCAGGCTCGCGTGCACCGCTGTGTCAAACTTGGTTTCGTCGTTGATGCGGCCGGTCATCAGGCGTCCGGCGTCGATGGCGATCATCACCGTCTGGTCGCGTTCGATCTGGTATTGGCGCGTCGTCAGCTTCGAACGCCTTGCCGTCGCCGTCCATGAGATATGCCGCAGTTCGTCCCCGCGAACATAATCCCGCATCGATTCGAATTCGCGTCCTTCGCCGCGCCTAACGGCACGCCGCTGTATTGCCAGAAATGAACGTGCCCCGAGGGCCTTGAGTTCCATTTCGCGTGCCCGACGCATGTTCGGATAGACCTTGACGGCCTGCGGCGAGCCGAGCTCAGCCTGACACCAGACGAGCCCGAGCCGTGACAGATATCTGACCGCGGTTCGCCCAAATTCATAGCTGCCGCGTTTTGGCGGGGTGACATGGTAATAGAACTCGACGTCCGACTGTGCCGGTACCTTAAATTCCGCCTCACGGCTTTCCTCGAGGGCCATTTCGGCCGGGTATTCGTCCTTGACCTTGATGTAAAAGCAGCGCGCTGCCAAATTCTGAACCATGAGACTGACCGTGACCGCGTCGCCGATCGCAAAGCGGGCCGAAAATTCGCGTCGAATGGAAAGTTCGTTCGGGAGCTTACGGCTCAGCAGATAGTCAGCGATCGCGACCGCTATAAGCAATGCGTCAAAGGCGAAGACCGCCGTCCTCAGCTCCGGAACCTTCCACGAGAGCGACAGCGGCACGATGCCGAGTGCGAGCAAAACATAGGCTCTGCGGGTGAAGACAAATCGCATAGGGACACGCGATTATAGCACTGTCCGAGCTTTTAGCGGCTCCCCGAAGCAACTTTTCGCGTTAAGCGCGGTTCTAAGCCAACAGACGCGGTTTTGGAGGAATATCGGTGAGAACCCTCATTTTTGGCCTGATCATTTTTGTGACGTCAGTCGCGGCCTTCGGACAGAGTGCCGGTGCGGTTGATGACGTCTATTTGGCGCGCGATGACGGCAATGGCAAAGCGGGCGATGCCGTATCGACTTTTTTTACGACAGATATTCCGATCTATTGCGTTGTCCAGCTCGATACGGCTGAGCCTGTGACCGTCAAGATGAACTTCGTCGCGGTAGCGGTCCCGGGCGTCAAGCCGGATACAAAGGTTGTTACGACCAGCTACACGACAAAACAAGGGCAGAGTCGCGTGAATTTTACCGGCAAGCCGTTCGACAAATGGAACGCCGGCAAATACAAGGTCGAGGTCTATGTCGACGGCAAATTTGCCAAGGACGTGGTCTTCGATATCAGGCCATTGTCGGGCAGCCCGGATGGTGCGGCGTCGTTTCAATCGGTAACCCGACCGCCGGCGAGTACGAAAACAAAGCCAGCCGTCAGGCCCAAGAGGAATTAGGTAACGACCAGTGGCCTACATGAAAGAAGGCTGTCCGGTCTGATCCGGACAGCCCATTTTTCTTTTCGGAAACAGGCCGAAACTACCAACGGTTCGAACCGCCGCCGTAGTTGCCGCCACCGCCGTAGCCGCCGCCACCGCCGCGATTGCCGCCGCGGCCTCCGCCGCCATAACCGCCACGGCCGCCTCCGCCGCCGTAACCGCCGCGATCTTCACGCGGCTTGGCCTCATTGACCTTGATCTCACGGCCGCTGACTTCCTTGCCGTTAAATTCGGCAATAGCCTTTTCACCATCTTCCTGCGACGCCATTTCGACAAAGCCGAAACCGCGTGAACGGCCCGTTTCACGGTCCTCTACCACGGTTGCCGATTCAACGGTCCCGACGGTCGCAAACAATTCTTCCAACTCGAAGCTCGAGGTCTGGAATGAAAGATTACCTACATAAAGTTTCATTGACATTTGAATATTCACCTTTTCCCACTGTGGGGGATCTAACTAGAAGTTTCGATTTCGGATGTTGTGCCTTGGGGGTTACGGTCCGCCCCCCGAAGAGATCGCGCCTCGGATGCTCGTCATCGAGCTACTTCTATTACCTTAAAACAACCAACCCTCGAACTATCCTAAACGCCGTCGAACAAGACTTTTGTAGTATCGGGGCGCATCACCGTTGATGCGCGAGAGCAGGGCTAACGATGATAATGATGCACGACCGCGCAGGCGGTTGCAAGCAGCAAAACGTAAATAATTGCGATCTCATTGGGTTAAAGCGACGATCTCGTCGATCGCGGCGGCGGCGGCGGCCTCGCCGAGAGCGATAAACTCATCCCGCTTGCCAAGTTGATCCGGACGAAGATGGGCGATCTGCGGCACGATCACAACATCGGCGATGCTCGTCTGGCTGCCCGACGCCGTGCGGATCAGGGTCAACGCCGATCGGACGCCGATCGAAACGACGTTACGCGGCCTTCGCGGATAGACGCCGCCACAGGCGATGAGATCGACCGCGATCACGATATCGGCGCCCATTTTGCGGATCACATCGACCGGCATTACAGACGTCACGCCTCCATCGACCAGCACACGGCCCTCGCTGTCCTTGACCGGAGCAAACAGCAGCGGCACCGAGCAGCTGGCGCGAATGGCGTGGATCAGGTCGCCGCGGCCCTCAAATACCACTTCGCGGCCTTCCGCCAGATCGTAGGCGATGGCGGCAAACGGCGTTTTGAGGTCCTCGAAACGGGTGACCGGCAGTTCGCGGGCCAGAAATTTGCCGATCGGCGCCGTTGATAATAGGCCGCGAAACGGCAGCGTCGGCCGAATTGTGTTCAGCCAACCGATGCGGCGTGCCATTGCCTCGATCGCGGCGGCGTTCATCCCGGCCGCGAGGGCACCGCCGACGATCGACCCGGCCGACGTGCCAGCGATCATATCGAATCTGATGCCGTGCTGTTCGAGCACCTTGAGCACGCCGACATGAGCGAACCCGCGGGCACCGCCGCCCGAGAGCACGAGACCGATCTTCTTGGTTGAAATGTTCGCCATATAAATGATCCGGCCGCCCGCCGACGGCGGCCGCAGACAGGTGCAGCAAATTGATTTTAACCGCACGTTGTGAAAAACTTGAAACCGTCACGATGCCCCTGCAACGCCTATCTCAAGTCGATATTCCGGGTACGGTCGCCGATTTTGCCGCGGGCGAACACGCCTGTCCGGTCTGTGCCCGCGAGGGCCGCGACGAATTTGTCCCGCTCAAAACTCTCGAGGCCGACGTCGAGCGTCTGATCAGGGCAAACGCTCCGGATACGGGTGATTTCGCCTCGGTCTGCGCCCGCTGCGTCCGGATATTTGAGCGGGCCAAAGAGAACATAATCGCCGACGCCGCGATGCAAAAGGACGGCTCGCACGTGCTCTCGACCCCGTTGCGGCTCGACGCCGACGAACGATTTACCGGCCGCGGCGTGACGATCGCATTTCTGGACTCGGGCTTTTACCCGCATGTCGATCTGACGACGCCGAGCAACCGCATTGTCGCTTACCGCAACCTGCCCGATGCCGACGGCGACCTTGCGTCGCTCTTCCAACCGGACGTCGCGAGTTGGCACGGGATGATGACATCGGTCGTCGCGGCGGGCAACGGCTCGCTCTCGAACGGCTTTTACCGCGGCATCGCTTCCGAGGCCGACGTCGTACTCGTCAAACTGGCACGGACGGGCCGCATCACCGATGACAATATCCGCGAGGGCCTCGAGTGGGTGCTCGAAAATCGCGAAAAATACGGCATTCGGATCGTCAACATATCGGCCGGCGGCGACGAAGAGGCGAGCTATCTGACCGACCCGCTGTCACAGACCGTCGAGGCATGTTCGACCGCCGGTATAACCGTCGTTTGCGCGGTCGGCAACGCCGGGCACGCACCTGACCATCCGGTCGTGCCGCCCGCCAGTGCACCGTCGTGTATCGCGGTCGGCGGGCTCGATGACAATAATTCGATCAACCGGGCACGCCGCGGGATGTACCGTTCGTCGTACGGCCCGACGATCGACGGCCTGCAAAAGCCCGAGGTCATCGCGTCGTCGATCTGGGTGCCGGCCCCGATCCTGCCCAACACACCGACGTCACAGCAGGCCCGGCTGCTGTCGATGCTCGACAAAGCCGCTGACGAAGACCTGCACGATATGATCGACGCCAATCCGGGCATCGACCCTGAGATCGACGCGGCGGCCGACCGCGAGATACACAGCATACGCCAGTTGATCACGCTCAAGATACGCCGCGAAAACGTGATAACGCAGCATTACAAATACGTCGACGGCACATCGTTTGCCGCCCCGATCGTGTCGTCGGTCATTGCCCAAATGATCGAGGCAAACCCGCGCCTGACGCCTTCGGCAATAAAGCGGATACTGATCTCGACCGCCGAACGCCTGCCGCAATACGAGACCGACCGCCAGGGCTGGGGCGTTGTTGATGCCCGCAAAGCCGTCGAGCGGGCCCTGAAACATTGACCGGTTCAAGGACATTGGCTGTTTCAAATTGCTTCATTTGTTCCAAATTGCCCGTGAACAGCTCTATAACGGTAAGCCGTGTGTGTGCAATGGTTTACGGGCATTTGCTGTTTCAAATTTAATTGACTCGTTGCGATGACCACTTTTGTGCCGGTAAACCGTGTATGTACAATGGTTTACCGGTGATCCCTGTTCCAAATTAAATTTTAAATTTGGGACAGGTTAAGTCCTTTATTCAGCAACTTTAACCCCCGTTTTTGTTTCAAATTGCGCGCGTGAGCAGATCTTGTCCCATTTTCCACCACCTCAGCGCTCACATTCACGATCTACGGTTCCCGATCCACAGTTCACGATCGACGATTCCCGCCCCGCCATTCACGATTAACGATTCCCGATCCACAATTCACTATCTTCTCATCATAACACAGATCGCACGGATACGATAGTGTTGCACAGATGGTATGAGGCTGCCGTTGGCAAAATACGATCTGCCGATCACGCACGGCGGCCCGGCAGAAAAGTGCTTTACATTTCCCGGCAATCGGCTCACACTTCGAGATATGCCCCACGCCTCCCGACGATCATCATCAGTTCGACGCAACTCGACACGCGCCTCGGCGGGCGTACGGGCATTTGACGGTCTTTCGGGAACGCTAAGCGGTCAGGCTCCGGGCAGAGAATCGCAAGTTCGCATGCCTGCCCCCATGCTTTCCGGGTGAGGTATACACTCCGACTCCCTATGATGAGACGAAAGAATCTTCTGCGTCCAACCGTCCATTGAACTATCAGGCATCTGAATATTGGGGCGAAAGATTGAACCAAGCATGTGGATTTCCATCACATATTCGTAACAAAATGACAAACTACCGTTTATACAGATAGGAGGAATTCGTATGTATTATTCACTAATTGTTGTTTTTTTAAACCTGTTTTTTCTTTGCGAACCAATAGAAAGCGGATGGAAGGGATTACGCCCGATGCGGGCCACAAAGGCGGCAGTCGAGAAGATGCTCGGACAGGGCAAAGTCGATGGCCGAGGGTCAGCACGATATGTGAACGACGAAGCAGTCGTTCAGGTGAATTACTCACCAGGACCGTGCACGGAGAGTGCTCCCGGGCTAGGTAAATATGACATTCCTGAAAACGTCGTCATCGACTACGTCGTTCATTTCAGGAAGGACGTGAAGCTAACTGAGATCGATTTCCGTCGGGAAAAGTATTACAAGGACACAAGTGGTGACGTTTTGAATTTTTTCGACTACGTTAATTCCGGTGAAGGAATAATTATAAGCGTAACTACATTGGGAAGCGACGAATATGTCAGGAAGATCGCATTTAGAGCCTCAAAAGAGGATTTGAAGAAGTTTGAATGCAAATTTTAGTTCTTGACAATAAGTGAAATATAGTCGGCGCTGTTGCGATCAAACCTATTTTTCGAAGCGTCGAATTAGGATCAATGTTGACCGACAATACGTCGACGGCAAGCCCGCAGACGCATCAGGATGTGACGATGACCTATGACGGTTTTGGCTATCTAATGGCCCATTTAGATTTTTGGTCGCACGCGTCATTTGGTTGTGTTTCGCATTTTTCTGTGGTCGGCGGCTACACCCCTGACATAACATATCGACCGGGTTATAAGCTTGACGAAACGTGGGTAATTCATCGAATTCCAGATTCCGACGATAGACGGTTAGAAAAGAATGAACTGGGCCTTCCGGCTTCAAAATAGCAATGAAGGGGTCGGGCGACCAGACGCGAAGATACGAAGATACGGGTCTGACATGATGTTATTAAGACGGTTTCTCGAGGCATCGAGGTAGAATCGATGTTGACGACCGGCGGCGGATATTTCGGAGGCTCAGCCTCCTCAGGTAGTTTTGAGAGGGGGTTCGACGGTCAGGCAAGCCTGACCGCACTGCTTCGGGGCAAGCCCCTGATATGTAATGTTGCCATGCGCCGCGTTAACGGTTCGGGGTCGGACGCGGTCCCTGACGCGGCGTCGGTGACGGTGTCGGCGGTCGGACGTTGAACGTGTTTGCCGGGCGGTTGGCGTTTGGCGTTCGGGTCGGGGCCGGCGACGGCGACGTCTCGGGCGACGGACTCGGTTTAGGGGTCGGCGACGCCGAAGGCGAGGGCGATGGCGTCGGGGTCGGCGTCTTGACGTTGGCGTTGGTATTGAAATTGGAATTAAAATTGGTGCTCGAATTGAAGTTCGTATTCATATTGAAATTGAAATTCGTATCGATGGCCGGCATCGAATTCACATTCGAGTTCAGATTACCGTTGAAAGATCCAAGGTTTGTGTTGATATTGCCGTTGGCAGGCTGATCTTTTTGCAGCAGCCAGAAAAGCCCGGCTCCCGCACCCAGCAATGTGAGAGTGCCGATGACCGTCAGGACGACGACCTTCAGCGTATTCGGTTTTTCGGCCGGCGGCGGATAGTACGCTTGCGCGACGCGAGCCCGTACGTCCTGCGGCGGCGGAGCAGGCGTCGTCGGAATGACGATCCGCTCGGACGGCTGGCTCGGACGCGGCAGCTCGGCATTGAGATCGTCGATCGAGGGCGGCGGTGATGGCACATCCTTGCGGCGAATGACCGTTATCTCGCCGATATCGTCGTCATCGCCCGTGTCGGCGTCGAGATCGAGCTCTTCGCTGGGCATTTCGACAAAACTCGGCTCTTCGCTTTCGATCAGCGGCGTACCGTCCTTGGTGCAAAAGCGGATGATCTCTTCGTCGTAGGTGGCGTCACATATCGGGCAAATTTTCATAGGATGTGGTCGAAGGCCCGGGCCGAATCGCCCTTGGCGTTGTTTCAAGATCGGTTCATTTTAACACGAATCAACTCAACTGAAGCAACCGCAGCGAGAATGGCTGCGAAGCTCTAGCCGTCGCCTTGGAATGTGGCACGTATGTAATGAGCGTACCGCGTGTCAGCCAGCAAATTGGTGCGAAGGTCCGCGATCATCGACGAAGCGTCAACGCCGTTCGCGATCGCGTCGGCGATGAGATATCCGACACGGCAAGGTTCGCCGGCCTCCATCCGCGAGGACGGATACCCCGAATTGCGAAGATAGAAACCCTGAGCAATGTAGGCGGCGGCCTCGTTGTCCACCCACGGGATGCTCAATCGGACAAGGTCAAAATAGGCATGAACGGCCTCATGCACGATCAGTGCGTCAAAGTCGCGCGACCCGCGCTCATTTCGCCCGAGATAGAATGTATTGGCGGCGTCGCCGGTCGAAGCGTCGTCCCAGGCACTATATACAACGCGGTTCTGAGTGAAACGTCCCTCGACAACGTGAAAATGGCCGCGTTCGAGCCCGGTCGCGACACGTCGGAAAACATCGGAGTTAATTCGGGTCGAGACCTGGCCGCTGCTGTAATTGAAATTGATCCTCGCCGTATCGCTGTTTCTGAGGATGCCGATCATCTGCTCCTTTAAGCCATAAACTATGACCTCCGTCATTCGGACCGCTCAAGATACAAAACCAGTCTATTTTAGTCCTTTTATGGCGGGATCAGTTAATAAATTCTTTCGCGGGTGGAGCATCGATGATGACCGGGGCGTCAAACGGCTGGTGTTCCTCCTCGAGGTCCCAGATCTCGTAAAGTACTGCCGGACACTCGGTCACGAAACGCGAGGGTTTTTGCAGGATCGTCTGACGGTTGTAGTCGGTCATCAGCAGCGGATATGTCAGATACAGTTCGTCCTTGGCCCGCGTCATAGCGACGTACCAGAGGCGCCGCTCTTCCTCCTCGCTTTCGAGCTCGCGAAGTGACTTTGGCGATGGAAATTTGCCCTCGGCCGCCCAAATGATGAAAACGGCTTTCCACTCGAGGCCCTTTGCCTGATGGACCGACGTGAGTGTCAGCAACTCGTCGTCCTCGCCGCCCTGGATGACCTCTTCGCCCACGAGCGGCTGGGGCTCCTTGAACCGCTCGGTGGACAGCAGGGCGAGCTCGGACAAAAACTCTTCGGTCGTGGCATAGCGGTTCGCAAACGACGCGAGGCCCCTGAGGTCCTCGATGCGGGCGTCGGCGTTCTCAAAGTTCTCCTGCAGGTACTGCTCGTAACCGTTGGCGAGAATGATCTCGATCTGCTTGGCCGGGTTGTTGCGGTTCTCCTGTTGGACGAGCATTTCAAGGAGTTCGACAAAGTCCTTCCACGGCCGGCTGGAGCGGAGCCGTGCGGTCTGCGGGCTTTCGGCAATGCGGACCAAACCGCCGGCAATACTTGAGCGGCCGTCGCGGTCAGAAGTATCCGCGGACAGCAACGGTGCTGACGGTTCTGCGACGATCGCCTCATAAAGGCGATTTGCAGTGACATTTCCGACGCCGGGGATCATTTTCAGGATGCGTTTCCAGGCGAGTTCGTCGCGTGGATTGATAATGATCCGAAGATACGAGATGACGTCTTTGATATGGGCTTGTTCGAAAAACCGCACACCCGACTGCACACGATAGGGAATGTTCCGCCTGGAAAGCTCGAGCTGCAGTTCGATCGAATGATAGTGCGAACGGTACATCACCGCCATCTCCTCAAGGCTCGTCCCCTCGTCCCGAAGCTCGAGTATCCGCGAGGCGACGAAAGCTGATTGCTGTTCGACATCCGAACAGGGCACCAACGCCGGTTTTACCTCACGCGAGCGGCGAACAGCCGTCAGGACCTTGGGGAACTGTTTGCGGTTGCACGCGATCGAAGTATTAGCGAGGCCAAGTATCTCGGGCGTCGAGCGGTAATTGGTCTCGAGCTTGAACATCTGAGCATCGGGATACCGCTTTGGAAACTCGTAAATGTTGGTAAACTCGGCACCACGCCACGCGAAGATGGACTGAGCGTCATCGCCGACGACCATTACGTTGCGGTGTTTGACGGCGAGCAGATCGATGATCTCGGCCTGAAGGCGGTTGGTGTCCTGGTACTCGTCGACCAGAATGTGCTGAAACTGTTCGGCGTAGAGGTCGCCGATCGCCGGTTTTTCGACGAGCAGACGTTTGACGTTGAGCAAAAGGTCGTCGTAATCCATCACGTTCCGCTCCTGCTTGCGTGACTGATAGAGCGTATCGACACGTTTGATCTGGGCCGTGAGCGGTTCGAAATACGGATATTTGTAACCGACGACGTCTTCGATCGGCATGTCGGTATTGTTGGCGTATGAGATGATGCCCTGGACGACCTCGGCCTTGGGGAAACGCTTTTTGGTCGTGTCTATGGCGGCCTCGTCCACGCAGACATTGATCATCTCGCGGGCGTCCTCGCTGTCGAGGATCGAGTAATTCTGGTCATAGCCGATACTAGCGGCGTGGCGGCGGAGAATGAGGTTCGCAATGCGGTGAAACGTTCCGCCCCAGACGCGATGGACATTTTGCGATCCGGTCAGCGACTCGACCCGCCTGAGCATCTCGCGAGCCGCCCGGTTGGTAAAGGTCGCGAGCAAGATCCGCTGCGGGGAAACGCCCTGCTCGATCAGATACGCGACGCGGTACGTGATCGCACGCGTTTTACCGGTACCGGCACCGGCGACGACGAGCGCCGCCTTGGGCGGAGCCGTCACGACGCGAAACTGCTCATCGTTGAGCTCGCTCTTGTACCTGTTCAGCCGTTCGGGCAGGGCCGAACGGTCGCGTTTTATGACGTAACGTGCCATCGTTTCATTTATAACACGTCATGCCAGCAATTAAAAGCAGGCTTCATGTGCGAATGGCCAATTGAAGCGGGCTGACCTCATCGATCCGAGGGGCCGAGTTATTTGGCGGCGTTCGATGCCGTTGGCCAGGGCGAACCTTTCCTGGGCAGGCGGGCTCCCATCGCCTTGCCCTCGGCGGTCGTCCATGGCAGTCCGTAAAACAGCGAGTTCGACGGACCGGCAAGGCGTCCGTCCATCGGTGCGCCGCCGGCCGGAATATCCATATCGAGCAAGTATGAATTAAAGCCGAGATTGATGTTGCCCAGTTGTTCCGGGTGTATTGCGGGCCTGCCGTCACGACCAATGGTCCAACGCCAGGTTCGCCAGACCTGTCCGCCCTTGCTGATGGTGCACTGCCATTTGCCCGGATGATCCTCGAGCAAAACGCGGCCCGAACGCCTGTCACCGCCCCAGGAAAGCGGAACGAGCAGGCGAACCATTTGGAACCATATCTTTTCCTCGTACGGGATGCCGGCCTTGTACTTTGGAGCAAGTCGATCCTGGTAAACGGCAAATGCGTTTTGCACGTATTGCATATTCGCCTCGGTCGCGTAGTCGGCCGGGCCGGGCAATGTCAGCGGCGATCCGTTCACTGTGCAGGCAAACGTCGTTGCCGGCAGGGCGTTCATCATATCGGGCGGGCTGACACTGAAATGCAACTCGACCTGATTCTGGCCCGAGCGTTCGGGCCGTTGTGCAAAGTCGAAATAGGGAATATAGTTGGCCGGCCGAAGGAACATAAAGCTCACGGCGGCTTCATTGTGGCGGTCGATCATGTAGTCGGGCGGCTCAGTGCCGGGTTGTTGTCCGGACGGTACGCGGTTGATCGCCTGCACGTCGATCTTATATGTTCTGACCAGCTTCTCGGCGCCGGACGCTCCATTGATCGCATAAACGTTGACATCGAACTTCCCAACTTCCCTGGTCGCCGAATTTTTTTGCCAGCAGTCGATCGTCCACATATAGCTTTCGTCAAGATCATTTGCCGAACGATGATATTGAACGGTGTCACAAGTGAAGGTGCCCGTAACCTTGCCGGCTTTCGAGACGGCAAACTTGATCTTGCTGCCCGGGGCATACTCGCCGAGGATCCGAACGTAGGTCTTGAGCATCCAACCCATTTTGGTCGAAACATTGTTGCCGGTCAGAACCGTCGCGACCGGGGCTTCGAACCAGGTGAATCCGTCGTCGACAATGTCCTGTCTTGCCGCCTGACCCATTACTCCAAACGATGCGAAAATAGTTATCGCGATTATGCCTGCAATGACCTTCATACTCGTTACCTTCGATAAATTAGTTGGGAACCGTTCGGGAATATTAACACGAAAAACCTCAGGCACGATGTAATATTTTGCGCCGGATAAGTTTGCCGAATGAGCCTCCGAAAAGGATAATACTGAGAATGAAAAAGGCGCACATTATGAAAAATTCGATCAAATTGTTTGTGGTCGCCGCGGTTGCGGCGGTCGGGGCCATCGGCATCGGGTCGGCAGCGACGGAAACGGGTTTTGCCTCAGGCGAGGCTTCGAGTCCCCGCTCGCTCTATCTGCAGCATTGCTCAAAATGCCATGGTGCCGACGGACGGGCGGACACTCCGAAGGGCCGTGAAACGGACGCTGACGACCTGACCAGTGCGTCGACCAAGCGTGCGAGTACGGCCAAGATCCTTCGCGTGATCACGGCGGGAAAGGGCGATATGCCGGGATTTGGCAAAAAGCTGACCGCGGCCCAGATCCGTCAGATCGCTGGCTACATTCGGACACTCTAAGTGGCGGCACGTCCAAGAACCGTCACGGATGATATAATCGGGAACAGAAGGACCGCGAAAAATTTAAATTAAAGGAAGTCTATTTATATGAAGTTACCGGGCGGAATGGATCTGGGGTCGATGATGCGTCAGGCGCAGGAAATGCAGGCCAAGATGGGCGCCGAAATGAAGCAATTGATCGTCGAGGCGGCGGCCGGCGGCGGTGCCGTGACGGTCAAGATGCGTGGGGATTTTGAGGTGGTCAGCGTGACGTTTTCACCGGACCTTATTAAGGACGGCGATGTCGAGATGATCCAGGACCTGACGGTCGCGGCCCTGAACGAGGGCCGACGCAAGGTCGAAGAGTCGCTCAAGGGCAAACTGGGCGGAATGCTGCCGCCGGGATTGATGTAGGAACATACCGGATGAGAGACGGGAGACACGAGACACGATGTCTGGTGTCTCCTGCGTCTCATTGCCTGTTTGGAAGGGAATTAACGAAATTATGCTCGACTATTCAGAGCCGGTCGCCAAGTTGATCGACGAATTCAAGCGGCTGCCGGGCGTCGGGCAGAAGTCCGCACAGCGGCTGGCGTTTCATATTTTGCGGCGGCCGATGCCGGAGGTCGAGCAGTTTGCCAACGCTCTCCGCGAGGTAAAGGAAAAGATCGTCTTTTGCTCGGTCTGCAACAATCTGACGGATGTCGATCCGTGCCTCTATTGTTCAAATCCCAAGCGCGACCGGTCGATCATCTGTATCGTCGAGGAACCTTATAATCTGGTCGCGGTCGAGAAAACCAGATCGTTTCGTGGGCTTTATCACATAATCCATGGCTCGCTCTCGCCGCTCAGGGGCATCGGACCCGACGAACTGATGCTCGCTAACCTGATCCCGCGGCTGCGGCCCGAAAATAACGAGGGCATCGAGATCGCCGAGATAATCGTCGCGACCAACCCGACCACGGAGGGCGAGGCCACGGCAAACTACATCGCCCGGCTACTCAAGCCGCTCGGTGTCCGCGTGACGCGGATCGCCATGGGAATGCCGGTCGGGGCCGACCTTGAATTTGTCGATGAGGTCACGATGGACAAGGCGTTGTCGAATCGACACGAGATGTGATCGATGAGTACTACAAATGATAAAGGGCGTTCAGGAAGTGCTCCTGAACGCCCTTTCGGTATCTAATGCCCGGCAAAACTAGAATCGAACCTTAAGTTCCTCAGCATCCGAGGCACTCTTTGAACGACGCCATTCTTCCTCGGTGTCGTAAAAATTGACGTCAAATGTCAGAAGGCACTTGACGGGAATGCCGTCAAACTCATTCGGGGCTCCCTCGAACTTGGCGATGGTCCCGACACCGATGACCTCGGCTCCAAGGCCATTGACGAGGTCGATCGTTTCGCGAAGTGCCCTGCCGGACCGAAGAATATCGTCGACGATGATCGCGGGATAGACATCTCCCTGTGAGATGAACTGGCGAAACTGCCGCTTGCCGTCTTCCATCTCGGCCCAATATATCTGATCGGCGCCGAGGGCTTCGCGGATGCCGAAAGCGACCATGATGCCGCCGGGGCTCGGGCTGATGACCGAAATTCTCGGTAATCGGCTGGCGATCGATTTTTCCATTCGGAAGAGCCGGCTCAACGCGACCGATAGCACACGAGCGTTGTCGTAATATCTAAATGCCAGCGGCATCTGGAAATAATGCGAGGCATGCTTGCCGTTCGGGTAAACGAAATGCCCGCGTTGATAAGCCCCGGTATCTGTGAGTATCTTCATCACGGCTTCCGGAGGCGGTATAAGATCAGACATAGAATTCTCCTAATAATTGCGATTTGAGATGTTGAACGTGAAATTCAATATTAAGCACGCGTCGGCGTTTAATCAAATTTCGGGCCGCAATACTTTCCGGATAAGCTGCTGCTGGCCGGCATTCATCTCAGCGGGAATGTCCTCGGGCTCAAACCACCCGAGCCGCAAGATCTCGCGGCTTAGCACGGCGGGCTCGCCCACGCAGCGGGCCGTAAATAGTATTTCGACGTGGCCTTTAAGGGTTCTCACGCGGTAGAGAGCGACATCGGCGAGATCGACACCTGTTTCCTCGGCGATCTCGCGGCGGAGGGCCGCCTCGGGCTGCTCGCCAAAGCCGATAAAACCGCCCGGAATGCCCCAACCAGATGCCGGCCGCAGAACGTGTTCGAGCAGCAGCACCTGCCCTTTTTCATTGGTGATCACCGCCGCGACCGAAACGGTGAACGTGCTATGAGCCAAACGCGTCATCCGCGTCCTGATCGACGATGGCAGCAGCCTCCAGATCTTTCCCAGCAGATTCATAAAATTAATCTCGTCCCGAGTGGCCGGCAAACTGGAATACTAACGATGTTGTTAATGTTTAAACAGTATAGGTCGGCGATCCGCCGGCTGCCGTTGCCATCAGACCCGGCATCTCTGCCACCGCTCGAATAGATGAAACGATCGACCATTTTACATATCCTGCTGACCGGCGTGCTCATTGCCTTGTCGTCTGCCGCATATGGGCAAGCATCTGTGGCCGCTGACGGCCTTGCTGCATCGTTCAGCCGTCATGAACTGATGCGGGCATCGGTTTCGGATAACGGAAACGGCAGCCGACAGATAAAGTTTAGCGGAGATCGGGCGATCACGGTAGAACTGACGCCGCACGACCTCAGATCAGCGGGCTCGCGAACTGAGAATACAGGCACCGATGGCCTCAGGCCGATGGTGCCCGGAGCATCAACCACATTCAAGGGAACGGTTCGCGGCTCCGCCGGTTCGTTTGCCCGTATCAACTTTAGCGGCGGTTTTGCGGACGGATTCATAAATGTCGGCGGCGAGACACTTTTTATCGAGCCGGCCGCCCGATACGCCGCGGGTGCGGACGCTCGCGAATATATCTTATACCGTATCGAAGACGCGATCGGCCGCAGCCCGTTCTCGTGCGGGTCAAAACTCGGCGACAAGATCAACGGCACGTTGCCGCTTGTGCAAGGCGGCGAAAGCCCCGCCGGCCGCAAGCGGATCGAACTCGCAACCGACGCCGACATGGAATATGTCGCAACGCTTGGCGGGCCGATCCAGGCGAACAACGAGATACTCGGCATTCTCAACACGATAGAGGGGCTTTATGCCAATGAGCTGAATCTCACGATCAGCGTGGTCTATCAACATACATGGACGGCGGCTGATCCGTATGCCGCCGCAAACACCGAATTTACGGTCCGTAATTTTCAGTCGTATTGGAATGCACAGTTTCCGCACGCTGCATATCCGCGTGATGCCGCACACCTTTTTTCGGGAAAATCGAACGTACAGTCACAGGGTTGGGCCTTTATCGGCGTAACGTGCCGCAGGCCTAACGAAGCGTACGGTATGAGCGGCTATGTAAATTGGGCTCCGGCAAAATTTCTGATCACCGCTCACGAGCTCGGGCATAATCTCGGTGCGAACCACGTCGAGACGGCGCAAAGCTGCGGTAATTCGCTGATGAACGCACAACTGACGGGCGATACGCCGATGTCATTTTGCCAATATTCGCGGGCCGAGATCGACACCTATCTCGGGACAAACGGCAGCTGTATTACCGAATCGGGAAAATGCGCCTTCGATTTCGAAGGGGACGGCAAGACCGATATGTCGATCTTTCGTCCGGCGGGCGGCGAATGGTGGTATCTGCGGAGCAGCGACGGCGGCAACAGCGCATCGCGATTCGGCACGGGGAGCGATATATTGAGCCCGGCCGACCTGACCGGCGACGGCAAAACCGATATCGCATTTTTCCGGCCTTCGACGGGCTTCTGGTACGTGCTCCGCAGCGAGGATCAGTCGTTTTACGCAGCGCCGTTCGGAACGGCCGGCGATGTGCCGGTGCCGGCTGACTATGACGGTGACCAAAAGGCCGACATTGCGGTGTTTCGTTCGTCGTCGCAGACGTGGTTCATTCAGCGTTCGTCGGGCGGCACAGACATCGTCGGGTTTGGCGGTAGCGCCGACCGGCCCGCGGTCGGTGATTATGACGGCGACGGCAAGGCGGACATCGCGGTATTTCGCGATAATGCCGGCACCGGAGAATGGTGGATCAGGCGCAGCTCGGACAACGGCGTTTTCGCCGCGCGATTCGGCGCGGGAAGCGACGTGACGGTTCCCGGTGATTACACCGGCGACGGCAAGGCGGACATCGCTCTCTGGAGGCCGTCAACGGGCACGTGGTTCATCCTGCGGAGCGAGGATCAGACATTTTATGCGTTTCCGTTCGGATCATCCGAGGACCTCCCGGTCGTTGGTGACTATGACGGTGACGGCAAGACGGATGCGGCCGTATTCCGGCCCTCAAATTCGACTTGGTACGCGGCCCGGTCATCTGCGGGAACGCTAATACAACAGTTCGGCCAAATAGGTGATGTGCCGATCGCACACGCTTTTGTTAGGTGAGCAGAAGCGTGAGCAAACAAAAAGGGAACGCCTCCACGGCGTTCCCTTTTTCTATTTCTCGAATTGAAAGGGTCAATAGTAAATAGCCGACGTATCATCCAATCGGAATGTGGTGGGCGCTGATGAGTCATTGGTCGACCGGAACTGGACACGGATCGTCTGTCCGGCATACGGCGCGAGCGAGAACGACTTTTGCGAGTAGTCGTTCGATAACGTGACCTTATTCAGATTGCTGTAGGTCGCAAGGGTAGTCAAAAGAGTGCCGGAGTTGTTCAGCACTTCGACAAAGAGTTTGTCGTATTGAGTCGTGGTCGTTGTCTCCTGCGATGTGACGTTGAGCCAGAATGTCAGTGTCGGGCTCTTTCCGGCCGGAATCGTGATCGTCTGATAAGCCTGTCCGTTAACGTTGACCGCGGCGCCAAAATAGACATAACCTGTGCCGCCATGCGGGAAGTTGCCGGCACTGGTGTATATAGCCCCGGAACCTAACATCACCCATGGGGTGATCGCCGTTTCGAATTCGCCGTTGGTGATCAGATCGATCCCGCCGGGCGTCGGAGTGCCCGAGCCCGGACAAGTGCCGACACCGACCGCGCACCAAGCTTTCTGGACCGC
>JAIBCA010000108.1 GCA_019694345.1 Pyrinomonadaceae bacterium
GCCCATCTTTTCGAGTGTCGCACGGTCAAATTTGCCGTTCTCTTCGAGCCCGTTCGCTTTTTGATAGGCCTTGATAGCGGGCCGCGAATCGCCGTAAACGCCGGTCGCCTCACCGGAATACAACTTACTTGTAATGAGGATCTGCTGGCCCTGCTTGATCTGATCCTTGGTCGCTCGGAATGCGGGCGGCTTGGCCGGCTTTTCCGTCGATGCCGCAGTGGCGGTGCCGGTCGTTCCCTGGCCGATGGCGGCTCCCGAAAATACAAAAAGGGCGGCAGTCAGTAACAGAAACGTTTTAAGCATAGATATCTCCTGTGTCGATCCGGTGGGTATTAATCAAACAGCAAATGGCAGCAAATGGCCGCGTTCGGAAATACTGACCGTTCTTGTAAATTGTGATTGATAACGCACAGCAGTATCGGACTATTTCCGCGATCTGTCAAGCGTTTTTCGGTGTGAACGTTAGGGTTTACGGGTCGCCTGTCGAGATGGAATGAAAGGTGCCGGCAGAGAATTGATGAGTCGATCCCGGTCGATCGGCGGTTAGCTTTTGCTGACGCAGCGCAAAAAAAACGGCCGCATTCCTGCGGCCGGCCCTTAGCGAACCCCGATCGTTCGATCAGTCGACAAATTCGACATCGACCAAGTGCGGAATGACACCTTTTTCAAAACCCTCTTTCAGCAGGAGTTTGACGGCCTCGCGGCCGCGGTCACCGTAATCCAGCGTCAGGTCGTTGACCCACATCGCCACGAAACGGTCCGCAAGCTCGGGCTGCATGTCCCGCGCAAACTGCATTGCGTAGGCGAGGGCGTCTTCGCGGTTGTCCATCGAATAGACGATGCTCCGATGAAGATGCTTTGAAACCTGCTTCATGAGGTCTTCGCCCAGATCGCGGCGTATGACATTGCCACCCATCGGCAGCGGAAGGCCGGTCTTTTCGTGCCACCATTCACCGAGGTCGAGCACCTTGTAAAGGCCCATCTGGTGATAGAACAACTGGCCCTCGTGTATCAGCAGGCCAGCATCGGCATCGCCCTTTTGCACGGCTTCGATGATCTCGTCGAAGGGGACGACGATGTATTCGAAGTCCGGCTCGTAGATCTTCAGAGCCAAAAAGGCACTTGTCAATTCACCGGGAACGGCGATCTTCATCTTGCCGATCTCATCGGCACTTCGCTGCTCCTTGGCGACGACGATCGGGCCGTATTTATCACCGATGCTCGCCCCGTGCGGCAACAAAGCGTATTTGTCGGCCACATAGGCATACGCGTGAAAAGAGATGGCCGTCACGTCAAATACACCATTTTTGGCGTCTTCATTTAGCGACTGAATGTCTTTTAGCGTATGTTCGAACTTCAGTCCGTCGGTCTCGAGTTTGTTCGTCGCAAGGCCGTAGAACATGAACGCGTCATCCGAGTCAGGCGAATGAGCGACCGAGATCGTGCGTATTTCGGGAGTTGAGTCAGGTGTTGCTGTCATAAATCCAATTCAGGAGACGTACACATTAGTGTCGTAGAAAACCTTTATTCTACCGCTTTCGGCGTGTTTGGCAAATAGTGACCCGAGGTCCTCGATCATTGCCGTGAAAACCGGCGATGACTCCGACGGCATATAGGACGATGACAACATACGTCCCTTCAATCCCTCAAGATCGAATATCTGCGCATTAGGAAACGTCGCTGAATGAAACTCGGTCCCGAAAAACGCCGCGAGTTTGCCTTCATCGATACGGTCGTGGCGGACGTTCTCATAATCGTTTGCGTATCTCAGCAACAGACGCTCATACTCGACGAGAAAGGGCGTCGTGTCGAGTTGACGTTCGTTCCAGATCAACACAATATGGCCATCCGGCTTGAGGATCCGTCGAAATTCGGCACGCGTGGCTTCAGGCTCGAACCAATGGAACGCCTGAGCCGCAACGACCAGATCGATCGAGCTGTCGGGCAATGGAACGGACTCTGACGTGCCGGCGATGCAGGTGAAACGGCCCTGATCCGCATTTAGCCGAATGGCTGCCGAACGCATCGCCGCGTTTGGCTCGACGCCGATCACGCGATTTCCATTATTGAGGAACTGCAGCGACGAGACGCCAGTGCCGCACCCGATATCGGCGACAAGGTGCTCGGGGCTCAGGCCGTGGGTATCACGCAAATATTCGACGACCTGAGGCGGGTAACCGGGGCGATACTTTATGTAGTTTTCGACGCGGTCCGAAAAACGCTCGACGGTGTCAGCCATTTAATCTCCCGCGACAAAGATGGTAAGTGTCCACTTGCCGCCGATCTTCTCAAAACACGCGCGATATCCGATCGGGCTCCGAACGTATTGTGCACTGACCCATCCCCGCTTACCGGCAAGAGTTTCGATCTCGATCCATTGCGGGTCGGGATTACTCTCGTCAAAGAACGTCTTAACGATGTTGTACGAAAGTTGGCCGATGACAGCTGACGAGGCGTTTGGCTTTGCCCTCAGGCGGACGTTCTCGCCCGTGACGGCCGAGTAAACCGTTCCGTCGAGGTCTTCGGGAAACGATGCGTAAATGTACGGCGCCCAAAATTGCTTCGGCCCGCGATTTTTCATCTTGGCATACTCGCCGCCGTTCTTCAGGGTAAATTCGAACTGAGGCCAGAATTCGCTTTTCGGCGACAGCCCGCTCCAGTGTTTTAGAAAGTCCTTTATCCCGAAGCCGCCGCCAAAATCGACCCGGATATCCTTATCAACGATCGACTTTATGAATGCAGCATCTTTCTGCTCTACCGCGCGGAGCGCCCGGGCCCGGAATGCAACGAACGACGCATCGTCCGGTCCTTCGTCCACGGGCTTCAAATATCGCTCCTGTGCCGAGGCGGAAATCACTCCGGCAGCGAATAAAAATATAAGGATGGCAAACTTTGTCATTGGCTCACCTCATCGCCCGTCCATTCGCTCTTTTTCGAATGGGGAATATCAAATTGATCGAGGATCCGATAGCACAAATGCTCGATGAGGTCATCGACCGTCTCAGGGCGATGGTAGAAGCCCGGGCTGGCGGGCATAATTCGGGCACCGGCTCGCGAAAGGCGCAGCATATTTTCCAGGTGGATCTCGTTGTAAGGGGTTTCGCGCGGTACGACGACCAATTTACGCCCCTCTTTCAGGCATACGTCCGCCGCACGGTGGATCAGATTGGTTCCGGCCCCGGAGGCGATCGCCCCGAGTGTACCCATCGAACAAGGCACAATGATCATTCCGTTTTGTTTGTTCGAGCCGGATGAAGGGCGTGCGGCAAGATTGTCCAACCGCCAATAACGGATCAATTTTGATTCGTCGGCGAGGCCGAGCCACGAATTGATCTTTGCGGCGTTCGGGTCGCGCAGGTTTACCCCCAATTCGACCTGAGCAACTGTCGCCGCGGTGCCGGACATGATCAGATTGATCGTTTTGACGACGCCGCTCTCAGCCAACAGCTGAAGCGTGCGCTTTGCGTATATTGTGCCAGATGCACCGGTTATCGCGAGAGTGAGTTCCATAAACTGATATTAGTCCTGTCGCCGTGAATTTGAAAGAGGCTCGGATTTTCTTCCGGACAAAAGTTTGTTCGTGCGGGCGGATAATGTAGATTCTAAATAGACAATGAAAAGCGAAGACATTAGATCGATATTGGATGCGCTTGCGGCCGGCAACCTGACGGCAGATGCCGCGACCGAGCGGATCAAGGGGCTTTCCTACGAGGATGTCGGTTATGCCAAGATCGACCACGGACGTGCCGAACGCCAGGGGTTTCCTGAGGTCATTTTCGGCCAGGGTAAGACAAAAGAGCAGGTCGTCGGGATATTCGAACGCCTGATCGAACGCTCGCCGAATGTGCTCGTAACACGTACGAATGCGGAAGTTTTCGGCGAGATCCGCAATATCATAACCGACGCCGAATGGCATGAATCAGCAGGCATCATACGCGTGATGCGCGACCGGACGGAACGCGGGAGAGGCGATATCGCCATCGTGACGGCTGGTACGAGCGACATTCCGGTCGCCGAGGAGGCCGCATTGACGGCCGAGGCAATGGGCAACCGGGTTGTCAGGATATGGGATGCCGGCGTTGCCGGGATCCACCGCATCATCTCACAGCGCGAAATATTGCAAAGTGCCCGTGTCGTGATCGTCGCCGCCGGTATGGAAGGCGCTCTGCCGTCGGTCGTTGGCGGCTTGGTAAGCGTTCCCGTCATCGGTGTGCCGACCAGTATCGGTTACGGTGCATCGTTCGGCGGTATCGCCGCACTGCTCGGGATGCTCAATTCCTGCTCGTCGAATGTAACGGTCGTCAACATCGACAACGGCTTCGGAGCCGGATTTACGGCCTCGCTTATTAATCGAACATGACAGCAATGGCCGCCGCCTCAGAAAAATACATTGATGATCCGCCCGTTCATCTGCTAGGCTGAAAGTGTCCGACCTCCCCGCACATTTTCCATTCAACCGGGAGAATCAAATGAAAATAAGGATCGTCGCCTGCCACGCGTTCATAATGCTGATGGTTTCTGCCGTTACGGCGATCTCGCAACATCCGGCGAGCACGACGGAGAACTTCAATGGGGCTGCCGACTTGTCGTGGAATGATCAAATGGTGCTCAATTCGATGAGATTCATTCATTCGGCTGAGATGGCTCATCGAAATACTTTCGGGAACGGCAGCTACGCCACATTACAGGCACTCCAACAGGCGGATCTGGTCGATGCCGGGCTAGCCTCAGGTCAGAAGTACGGTTACCGCTTCACGCTGACAGTCCGATTCGCGACGGCCACAATGCAGCCGGGATTTGAACTGACGGCATCTCCATTGGTTCGTCGTGCCAGATACCTTTCATTTTATTTGAACGAAGCATGTGACATCCGCGGAGCCGAAAAGGCCGGCCGCGACGCCACTATCTCAGACCCGATCATCCAGGCATGCGGGACATCCCTGACGACCGAAAATGAGAGCTACGCCAGAGGTTCGCTGAGGACGATCCACAGCGCCCAGATGACATATTTGTCGACGTATGGAGCCGGTCAATATGGTACTCCGGCCCAGCTGTTCAATACTGATCTGGTGACGACGGGATTTGTTCTCTCATACATTTGGCGTGGATATTCTGCGAGCTTTTCCGTTACCGCGCCGACATCGGCCGCCCCGGCGAGGTTTACCGTCGGGATCGTGCCGACCATTTATGGACGAACAGGGAAATATTC
Source organism: Pyrinomonadaceae bacterium (assembly GCA_019694345.1). GTDB lineage: Bacteria > Acidobacteriota > Blastocatellia > Pyrinomonadales > Pyrinomonadaceae > OLB17. The sequence goes on from JAIBCA010000108.1 coordinate 5,210, forward strand.
ATATTTTATCGATGAAACCGGGGTGCTTCGAGGCGGCGACAAGAATGGAGGGCCGGCAGATCAAAACGATCCGCCGGTCGCTGATCAGTAGATAAACGTAAACGGCGTTATTTAATATCGAGCTCGAAAGGCATCATCAACATTGCTTCGCCCTTCTGCATCCGGTCGAAAAGCGACGCGTATCGGAATGACCGGCGAACATCTGCGGGCAGAGCCTCGAGGATAGCCGCACGAGTCTGTTCTTCACGCGATCCGGCCAATGCCTCACCGCCAAAGAGCGTTTCGAGCAACGGCCGAGGCGCCGGGAAAACAACTCGCCTGACGTCCTTTTCGGCCGGCAAATTCGCCAGTTGTTTGGCGATCTCTATTGCTTTTTCGAGGCCGCCGAATTCGTCGATAAGTCCATTGGCCTTGGCCTGCGTACCGGTCCAAACACGGCCCTGTCCGAGAGTGTTGGCTTCCTCGACGGATTTGTTGCGGCCCTTGGCGACCTTTGGGATAAAGTTGTCAAAATAGATGCTGTTGGTCTGAT
>JAIBCA010000160.1 GCA_019694345.1 Pyrinomonadaceae bacterium
CCTGTCTGCGGCTAAATTGCTTTAACTACCTCGCGTCCCTGGCACGAAGATCTTCGGGGTCGGGCGTGGGTGTCGGGGTTGGTTTTGGGGCCGAGCTGTCGTATTCGCCATGTTCCAAAAAGCCGACGTTCGCGGGCCGCCAGTAGCGGAAAAAGGCCTTGCCGTAGATATATTTTTCCGGCACCAGCCCCCAGTAGCGCGAGTCGGACGAATTGTCGCGATTGTCGCCCATCACAAAATAATGGTGTTCATCGACCCTTTTTGCCGGCCAGCTCGGCAGCGACTGGTTGTGCTCGGCGTCGAGGTAGTTCTCTTTCAGCTCGGTACCGTTGATAAAGACCTTTCCGTTACGCACCTCGACATTTTCACCCGGCAATCCGATAACGCGTTTGACGTAGCTTTTGTCAGGATCGTTCGGGAACCAGAATACGACGATGTCGCCGCGTTCGATGTGTCCCCAACTGACGCTCTGGATCTTGTAATACACCAGCTTGTTGACGAGCAGACGCTCGCCGTCGTGCAGCTGCGGCAGCATCGACGTGCCCTCGACCACGACCGGCTGAACAAAAAAGACCCCGAACAGGATAAAGACGACAATGATCAGAAAGATATCGCGGAACAGCCTGAGAGCCTCGGCCCAGATGCCCTGGCGCGACTCGCTGCGTAGGCTGACGATGTCTATGTCGCGATCGTCATGAGGGTCGACCGGGCCAAAGGGATGCTTATTTTTGCCGCGCAACTCAAACATATACCGTGACGCCGTAAATGACAGCATCAATTACACGTTAGACTTCGGGACCGTCTTTGTCAAAGATTTCGTCTGCGTCGCGGCCGCGGAACGGGCCTTTTCGACATGCTTTCCACCCACTCCAGGAACGAGTCCTCGTAAACCAGCCAGCCGAATCGAGTCGGTCCGCCCCCAACCGTTTCAAAGGTCCCGTTCTCACAGAGCGAAATGAGTGACGGCCGCGACGGCACAGGCGTGATGATGCGGTGCTGTTCGATCAATCGTGAGATCTCGGTCAGACTGAGTGCCGGGCGAGGCGAGAGTTGTAACAAACGTTTTGTGATATTCATTGTCTTGAGTGTTGATCTTAGCTTGTATGTGTCGGTTGGCAAGGCCGCATCGGCGATGCTGTTCACGGCCATCCGGCAGGGCCCATAAATATCATAAATATCATAAACATTGTAAATATCGTAAATTTCATAAATATCGTAAATCGAAACGACGGCATTCTGTATTAGTCTGAATATGGGCCGAACAAATCGCGTCAACTGAGGCACGCTCGGCGGGACCGTGACAAGAAATCGTCCATACGTTGGATAATATCAAACGAGAGATCATAAATCAACTCTATTCGCGTCGCGGCCGGATCTTTGGATCTACAGAACAAAAAAGGAGCAACATCTATGACATTTACACAGACCGACAAGGCGAAGGCGTTTGCCATCGTCAAGACATTTGAAACGTCAGATCCGGCGGGCGACTATGCCGCCTGCGTTGTCCTGAATGACGGAGCCGGTGTGTCGTACGGCATCAGCCAGTTCACGCACCGTTCGGGGTCACTTTACGCAGTCGCAGCGGGTTACATCGCCTCGGGCGGAAAGGTTGGAGCGGACGTCATACGCGACCGTCTGCCGACACTCCGTGACATTTCGGGGCGGGCGATCAGGCAGATCGTGGCCGACAAGCGGTTCCGGGCCGCCCTGCAAGCTGCAGCCGCGACCGCAGAAATGCGTTCCGCACAGCTGGCCGAGACCGAGCGGCTATATTTCAAACCCGCTCTCACGGCGTGCCGCCGCTTGGGGTTTGTCGAGCCGCTGAGCCTTGCGGTGATCTTCGATTCGGTGGTCCACGGTTCGTTTTACAGGGTCGCTCGCGGCGTCGCCGCCGACATATCGAACGAACGGGCCTGGATCACAGCGTATGTTCGCCGCCGGGACGCTTGGCTGCAGAGTTATCCGCGGCTCGCTTCGACGCGTTACAGGATGCGGTTCTTCCTCGGCCAGATCGCGATCTCGAACTGGGGCCTCGTACTCCCGCTCAACGTCCACGGCGTAACGGTCACGGCCGAAATGCTCAGATCAGTTTCGATCGGCGAAGCCTCCGCCGCCGCGCCGCAGCCTTCCGGCAAAGTCATACCGGTCGCGGTCGGCGAGTTCGCAAAAAGCTACGACCGGATCGAATCCGCCGTTAGCAATGCCGTCACTCGCGCCGACGCTGCGAAATCGCTCTGGACCACGGTCGCCGGCACTGTCTGGCAGACGTTCTGGGCGGTGGCGGCGTTTCTGGCCGGGCTGCCGCGTGAGGTCTGGATCATTTCGGCAGTTATCGCCGGAATGCTGATGCTCGCTTATCTCTACCGACAGATCGAACTCGGCCGCATTCGCGAACGGACGGTGGCCGGAGGCACACAATCATGAACGACACCAAGAACATCCTTATCGCCTGGCTTAGCTCCGTGACATGCGTTTTTGCCGCGATCGAGGCACGGACGTGGATAACGATCGTCTCGGCGGTCGTGCTGCCGATCGTCTTTTTCATATGCGGCAAGGCGATCGACGTCTGGCTGCAGATATATCTCCGCCGCGGCGCCGCACGCCGGCGTCCCGACTCAAAACCCAATGAATGAAACAACAAAAATAAAGTTCGTCGCGGCTGTACTCGTGGCGGCCGCCCTTATCGCGGCGACCGGCTGGGCAATGTCCGAACTTCGGGTGATGCGGGCCGAACAGCGGATCGCCGATGCTCGGGCAGAGACCGCGGCGGCAGAACGTGAGGCTGCCGCCCGCAAACTCGAGGCTGCCGAATACAAACAACTTTCCGACTCGCTCGAAAAGAGGATCGCCGCCATCAGGTCGGCCAACGAAAAACTAGATGAAAAGCTTAAAGATACAAACGCTAATTACCGTGCTGCTCGTGCTGATGTCGAGCGTGCCCGCCGCCGAGGCACAGTCGCTGCCGACGACGGACCCGAAACCGTCTGCGAGAAGCTCGAACGCCTCGGCCATCCATGCTGACGCCGGGCTCAGACAGGCATGCCTTTCCGCCGCTGCCGATCTCGAGGCAACTCGACGCCTGGCCGAGGCTCTGACGGCGGAGAATGCCGCACTTGCCGAACGCCTCGAAGCCGAAAAGATCGCATCTGCCGAACTCTCGCGGCTTGCCGAGGTCCGCAGAGCTGAGGCCGAGGCCGTAAAGCTGTCATATGCCGCCGCTGAACGCGTCATCGCCGCCAAGGACGCCGAGATAGCGGCGCGCGACAAGCTCATCGACGGCCTCAAGAAAAGTCGCTCGTCGCCGTGGCGTCGGCTCGGCGACATCCTGATCGGTGCCGCGGCCGTAGCGGTCCTCAAATAGACATCCCGGAGGTAAATGACCATGAATGAACATCTGCAGGAGGCCGTTGAGCATTTTCGAGCTCGAACGGCGGGGTACACACGTGCCGAGCGGTACTACGCCGGCGACCACGACCTTGCGTTTGCGACCGACAAGTTCAAGAACGCGTTCGGCTCACTGTTTCGCGAATTTGCCCTAAATCTGTGTCCCGCGATCTGCGACGCGGTCCGCGACAAGCTCCGCATTACCGGATTTTCGCCGGATCGGGCCGACGACGCGGCGGGATCCGATCTTGCCGCTGCCGCCGGACGCATCTGGACGGCGAATCGGATGCGTCTGCGGGCCGGCGAGATACACAAAGAGGCACTCAAATGCGGCGACGCATATATGATCGTGTGGCCGGATGCGGCGGGCCGGGCCGCAATGTACCCGAACCGCGCTTCGACCTGCACGGTGACCTACGACGAGGAATTTCCCGGCCGCGTCATCAGGGCGGCCAAGTACTGGCGTTCGGCGGATCGGCGAATTCGCATGAACGTCTTCTATCCGGACCGGATCGAAAAATATGCGACAAAACGTGATCTGGACGTATTGTCCGACCCGGCCGCGCTTTCGCCGGCCGGACCGCCGGTGCCCAATCCGTTCGGCGTCGTCCCGGTTTTTCATTTTGCCAACAACGCGGACATCGGTGCCTTTGGCCGTTCGGAATTCGCGTCCGCGATCCCGATCCAGGACGGCCTCAACAAATCGGTCCTCGATATGCTCGTGGCGATGGAGTACGCCGCCTATCGTCAACGATGGGCATCGGGCATCGAGGTCGAATATGACCTTGACGGCCGGCCCTGCATGCCGTTCACGGCAGGTGCGGACCATGTCTGGATGACGAGCAGCCCCGATTCGAAATTTGGCGATTTCAACGCGTCGGCGCTCGACCAGTTCATCAAGGTCAAGGACGGCTTTCGCGTTGACATCGCATCCGTGACGGGCACGCCGCTCCACTATTTCACGCCGGGCTCGGACGGGCTGCGGACCGGTGCCGGCGTCAAACGCAACGAAACACGCTTTCTGGCAAAGGTCCGCGACCGGCAGGAAGCCTACGGCCAGGTCTGGAGCGACGTTATCGCCTTTGCGCTAATGGTCGAGGGCGTCGCCGACAATGCCTTGTTACTGACCCGCTGGGAAGATCCGGCACCGATCTCCGAACGCGAGGTGCTCGAGAACATCATTCTAAAAAAACAGATCGGATTGCCCGATCTTCACGCACTGGCCGAAGCCGGATACGGCGAGGCAGACATTAGAACCATGCTCGCGGCCAACGGGCGGCGAACGACGCATGACCCCCAAACGAAATGACGCAAAAAACTATGAAAACAAAAACAACCACCGAAACACCTACGCCCGCGGAGCCGCCTCCGGCACCGCACGACGCACTTGAGGAGCGGCTCGCTGCCCTCGCGGCCGAGAATGCCGAACTCAGATCCGCGATCGATCTGGGACACGCCCGGGATGCGATCGTCGCCGATCTGACGGCCGCGGGAGCCCGTTCGCCGCGTCTTCTGTTCGACGCGGTCAAGGGCGAGATCAATATCGCACCCGACGGCAGCGTTGCCGGCCGCGGCGAGATAGTCGAAAGGCTCAAGGCGGCCTTTCCCGAGCAGTTCGCCGTGCCGCTCCCGACATCGATCGACGCCGGGGCCGGACGCACGGCATCGGCCGTGCTCACCCGCGAGACACTGGCAAAGATGACACCGGCCGAGATCGCCGCGCTCGACTGGCAGGCGGTCAAGCATGCGCTTGCGTCGAGATAGCCGTTACGTAAAAGATCCCGCGGCGGCCCGGCCGGCCGTCGATCATCATTAGTTACCGGAGAAATACCTTATGTCAATAGAATTCATCCCAACCGTTTGGGCCGCAAGGCTGCTTGTGGCTCTCGACAAATCTCTCGTATATGGACAGGCGAATGTGTGCAACCGCGATTACGAAGGCGAGATACGCGAGGCGGGCAATACCGTCAAGATCGCGTCGATCGGCGACGTAACGGTCGCCGACTATGTCAAGAACAGCGACATCGCCGATCCTGAGACATTGTCCGACGAAGAGCAGAGCCTGCTCATCGACAAGGCCAAGTACTTCAACTTCTACGTGGACAGCGTTGACCGCGCTCAGGCCAACGCCAATATCATGGATGAGGCGATGCGTCGCTCGGCGTGGTCGCTGCGGACGGCGGCGGACAGCTTTCTGGCGGCCGAGATGGAATCGGCGGTGCCGTCCGGCAACAAGATCGGCACGGTCGGTGACCCTGTCGTGCCGACCAAGGACAACGCGTACGAGTACCTCGTCGATCTCGGCGTACTGCTCGATGAGGGCAACGTACCGGTCGATGGCCGGTTTGTCATCGTACCGGCGTGGTTCCACGGCCTCCTGCTTAAGGACGACCGCTTCGTGCGATCGGGGACATTTCGCGGCGACGTCCGCCTCGCGAACGGTGAGGTTGGCGAGGCTGCCGGCTTTCGCATCCTGAAATCGAACAACGTGCCCAATACGTCGGGTTCCAAGTTCAAGATCATCGCCGGCCATGCAATGGCGACATCATTTGCCGAGCAGGTGCTGGACGTCCAGACCTATAAACCGGAGAAGCGTTTTGGCGACGCGGTCAAGGGACTGCACGTTTACGGAGCCAAGGTTGTACGGCCGTCGGCCCTATCCATGCTGATCGCCGACAAATCATAGCCTTGATAATGGGCGGTCGCCGGCGTGTTCGGTCAGCGGCCGCCATTTATTTTTTTTAAGGACCAAACTCTTATGCCTGAAACCTATCTCGAAAAACTGAAACGCCTCTCCGCCTGGGAGGCCGAGCCGGCCCTCTCCGAAGACGACCTCAACGCGATCCTCGGCCAGGCGGCCCTCGCCGACATCAACGGCCTCGAGCCGTCGCACGAAGAGTGGACGCCGACATATGACATCAACGCTGCCGCTGCTGCCGCATGGCTGGCCAAGGCCGCTCGGGTGAGTTCGCTCGTCGAGGTCGATCCGCCCGGCTCCGGCATCGTCACGTCAAAGGTGTTTGACAATTGCCGCAAGATGGCACTGATCTTTGCCGGCAAAGGGACACGATCAGCACGCATTCGCAATACATATACGTAAAACCGAATATGTACATTTGGGTCGCGTTACCGCCGCCCTTTTCGCCGGGTCGAGTTCATTGCACGTGGCGACTCCGCCCTTTTCCCGAAAATCGGTTAGAATGTTTCCTGCATTGAAACGACACAAGATCTACAAAAAGCTGAACTGGCTGAACGAGCTTCCGGTCGAAGAGGCGGAGTACGTTTTGCGCGAATGCGGCGGCAGTGACGAATGGGCCCGGCGTCTGTCGGCGGTGCGCCCGTTTGTGATGCTCGACGACCTTTTTGAACAGGCGATGCGGTACTGGGCCATGACGGGGGCCGGCAATGACGATCAGTACGGTACGATCCGCGACCGCCTCGGTAAACTGCTCGAGCGCTAATGCTGCCGAGCGTTTCTTCTTTATATATTATGCCGACCACTCTGGACGCAGCACTGATCGACACGTTGACCGTTGGGCTGCGGGCGGCGCTCGGGCGTGACGCGAGCCGTTTCCCGGGCGATCCGCATCTTCGCCAGCCGGTCCATACCGTTTACGGCGGCGCCCAGCTTTTCAGCGCCGAGACGCCGGCAAAGCTCGGCCGGATAGCGGCGGCGGCGTTCGACGAGTACGCCGGCGAACCGTCCGTGCTGACGACGGTCCTCGGTATTTCGAGCGAGCTGGCCGGTGTTGTCCATCAGCGCGTCCGCCAGAAACTCGCCAGTGAGCCGGTCGAGGACCTTAGGATCGATTTCGAGGACGGATACGGCATTCGCTCCGATGCCGAAGAGGATGCTCACGCCGTCAATGCCGCCGCCGAGATGGCAAAGGCGTTGGCAGACGGTGCGTTGCCGCCGTTCGTCGGCATCCGGGTCAAGGCTCTGACGGCCGAGTCTCACCGCCGTTCGATAAGGACGCTCGACCTTTTTATCACGACGCTCATCGAGGCTGCCGGCCGGCTGCCGGACAATTTCCTTATTACATTGCCAAAGGTCGTTCTTGAGGAACAGGTCTCGGCATTTGCCGGCGTTCTCGGCCAGCTTGAGCAGAAGCTCGGCATTCTCGGCGGCACACTCAGGTTCGAGATAATGATCGAATCGACGCGTTCGATCATCACAGCGGACGGCCGATTTGCGATGCCACTCTTCCTGAATGCTGCGGACGGCCGGCTGTCGGGAGCTCATTTTGGAGCGTACGACCATACGGCGAGCTGCGGCATCACGTCCGCCAATCAGGATATGCTGCATCAGGCGTGCGATTTCGCGCGCAATATGATGCAGGCCGCGTTTGGCGGAACGGGCGTTTTTCTGTCGGATGGTGCGACCAACATAATGCCGGTCGGGGTGCATCGCGGGAGCGAACTCGATGATCGTCAGCGTGCGGAAAACCGCTCAGCCGTGCATCGTGCGTGGCAGATGCATTACGGACATGTCCGCCATTCGCTCGAAAACGGCTTTTATCAAGGCTGGGACCTGCACCCGGCGCAGATCCCGACACGTTACGCTGCCGTTTACGCCTTTTTTCTCGAGGGCGTCGAAACGGCGGCGGTCCGGCTCCGCAATTTTGTGGCCGAAGCGGCCCGGGCTACGCTCGTCGGCGATCAGTTTGACGATGCCGCGACCGGACAGGGCCTTTTGCTTTATTTCGTTCGTGCGGTCAACTGCGGAGCCATTTCGCCGGATTACGCCGCACGCCTGACCGGGCTTTCGATCGAACAACTCCGTTCAGCCTCATTTGCCGACCTCATAAAGCGTTAGTTCGATACGCCCGCGGCCATATTCAGGCCCGCGGTCGTCAAAATTGGTAAAACCCATATAGCGTCCAAAATAAATTGGTAAACGTGATCGCGACCGCATGATGGAGCCGATCTGTCAGCCAAACAAGCCTAAATCATTGGAGTTTCGCGATATTTCGTCGAAAAACACGAACTTTTGTCGAAAAATTGGAAAAAGTGACTTGCAATAATTGGTAAAACCAATTATGATTTTCCGGAAATTCAAAGAATTCCAACTAGAAATCAATTTGAGGTAGGTAGAAGTAATGAAAATCCAAGCAATTCTGCAGCAGCGAGTGATCGGCCTAATGATCATTCTGATGATCGGCGCGGCCGCCGTTTACGGCCAGGAATTTCGCGGTACGATAAACGGCAGCGTCTCAGACCCGAACGGCGCCGCTGTCGCCGGTGCAACGGTCGTGATCAGAAACAAGGCGACCAACGTTGCCTCGACCGTCACGACCAACAGCGAAGGTTCCTACTCGGTGCCGTTCCTGACGCCCGGCGAATATAAGGTCACCGCTACCGGCGACGGATTTAAGACCTCGACCAGAGAATCGGTCATGGTCGCGGTCGATGACCGACTGACCGTTGATTTTACGTTGGAGATCGGAACATCAGCTGAGGTAAATGTCGTCGCCGACGCCGAAGTGCTCGAACGCGGTTCGGTTACCGTCGGCACGGGCGTCAGCCAGCGACAGATCGCCGAGTTGCCGCTTGCCGAAGGCGCGCCTTACACATTGGCGACACAGGCTCCCGGCGTCGTTTACACCGGCGACCCCAACTTTCAGGGCCCGACCGCAAACGGCAACCTCGCCGGATTTCGCACCAACGGTGCCGCGGGCAACCAGATCAACCTCGACGGTTCGCCCAATCTGGCGTACAGCGGACAGGTAGCATTTACGCCGCCGTCGGATGCGGTTCAGGAATTCAAGGTTCAGACCAACGCTTTTGACGCACAGAATGGCTTTACGGCCGGTTCGACCGTCAACGTGGCGCTTAAGAGCGGTACCAACAGCCTCAAGGGTTCGCTTTATTACTACGACCGTGACAAGAGCCGCACGGCCAACAACTTTTTCAACAACCGATTGGGACGCGAGCGTCCGGGCCGCAAATATGCCCGTTACGGCGCGGTCATCAGCGGGCCCGTCTATATTCCGAAGATCATCGACGGCAAGGACAAGACCTTTTTCCTGTTCTCGTTCGAGCGGCAAAAGGACAACGTCGCCCAGCCGACGACCTACTCGGTCCCGACGATGAAGATGCGCAATGGCGACTTTACTGAGCTGATCGTCGATCCGACCAATATCGCCAACGCCAACAACACGATCATCTACAATCCGTTCTCGGGCGTATTGAGCGGCAGCAACGTCGTCCGCACGTCATTCGGCTGCCCGACTTCGGGTGCGGTGCCGACGGGTTCGACCTGCAACATCATTCCGACAGCGTCGATGTACGCTCCGGCACTGGCTTTTCTCAAGTTGTTCCCGGCGCCGAATCAGGCCGGTATCGTCAACAACTTTGTGACCGACCAGAATCTGATCCGGCCGTACCGCTCGTATCTGGTCAAACTCGACCACAATTTCAACTCGAACAACCGCATTTTCGGCAAGTGGTATCACAGCCGCAACACCGAGGACCGCTACAACCTCGAGGGCACACCCGACTCGATCACACGCGGATTTGAGAACCGCCGCAACAACGGTATGAATATCGACTACACGTCGGTGCTCAGCCCGAAGTTCATACTCGACATCCGCGGCAGTTGGAATCAGTTCAAGCTCCTGCGTTATCAGGAGGGCCAGCCGACAGCGGCCGAGCTCGGCTTTACCGGCATTCCGGCGTCGCGTCAGGGCAACATCTTTCCGCGATTCGATTTTCGCAACTACATGACGCTCGGCTCACAGCGTTCGGACTATAACGACGGCCAGTCGCGTCCGTTCGACCTGTTTTCGATCCAGCCGACAGTGACGCAGATCTTTGGCAATCACACGCTCAAGTACGGCTACGATTTCCGCCGACTTCGTGAGCGTTTCTCGACAGCGGGTTATGCCGCCGGGAGATTCCTGATCGACGGCACATACACGATGCAGGCATCCAATTCGGGTTCGACGCAGCGTGATCGTGCCGGCCGTGACCTCGCCGCATTCCTTTTGGGGGTTCCGGTCGCGGCATCGACCAGCTTGATCGACAATCCGACCGAGTATGATACGAGCGAGATATATCAGGGATTTTTCATCCACGACGATTTCCGGGTCTCGTCGCGTCTTACGCTCAATATCGGCCTCAGATACGAGCTCGAGAGCGGCGTTCGCGAAAGCGGCGGCCGCATCGTCAAAAACTTTGACCGCAACGCGATCAGCCCGATCGCCGCTGCGGCTCTGGCGAACTACAATTCGAACGTGCCCGTCAGCACTCCGGTCGGGGCCATCGCCAATCTGACCGGCGGACTCGTTTTCGCCGACGGCCCGAAAGACGCCAATCAGTCGACCGACCGCAACAATTTCCAGCCGCGTGTCGGTGTTTCGTACGGAATCGACAACAAGACGGTGGTCCGTGCCGGCTTCGGTATCTTTACGGCACCGTTCCAGATCGGTGCGATCTTCCAGCCCGGATTTTCGACGCCGACGCTCTTTACCCCGAGTACGAACAACGGCCTGACCTTCAACGCCACCCTGGCCAATGCGTTTCCGACCGGTATCACGCCTTCGCCGGGAGCGGCACTCGGGCTGATGACGTTTGTCGGCCGCGACGTGACTTCGTCGAACGCCACGGGCCCGACCACAACGGTATTGCCGTATCAGCGTAAGAACGCCAATTACACACGCTTTATGGTGGGCATTCAACGCGAGATATTCTTCGGTATCGGCGTTGACGCGTCGTATATCTTCTCAAAGGGCAAGGATCTTGCGGTCGCCCGCGAGTTGAACGCGATCCCGACGATCTATCTTAACAATTTCACGAGCTCGACCGACCCGTCGACGATCCTCGGGCAGATCACCGCGGTCAACACGTTCCTCAACGCGACGGTCGCCAACCCGTTCCGCGGATTGGTACCTGACAGCACGACATGGAATGCGACCACGATCCAGCGTCGCCGCTTGCTGACGCCGTACCCGCAGTACGGCAATATCGCGATGACCGAGTACAACGGCACGAGCTCATTCCAGTCGTTCCAGTTGCAGCTGTCCAAGCGGTTCACCAAGGGGCTTTCGTTGAGCGGTTCATACACCTTCTCGCGTGAGCATCAGAAGTCGCAGTACCTCAACCCGCAGGACACCGATATGGTCGATATCGTTGCTCCGACCGAGCGTCCGCATCGTTATACGTTCTCGGGCATTTACGAGCTTCCTTTCGGCAAGAACCGCCAGTATTTCAGCGGTTGGCACCCGATCGCTGAGGCCGTGCTCGGCGGATGGCAGCTCCAGGCCGTGTACGAATGGCAGAGCGGCGAACCGCTGCAGTTTGCCAACGTTTACTACAACGGCGACCCGAACCAGCTTCGCAACCTGCTGGGCAAGAAGGACGAGAATGGCAGGCGATATGGCATCGACGTTCCGGCATTCGCGATCAGCGGATTCTTCATCGGCGGTGTCCAGTCGGCAGCCAACGTTCCGGGATATGCCAACAACTACACCAGCAGCTCGGCCAATACGATCCGAACGATGCCGCTGACGATGGGCCGGTTCCGCAATCAGCGTTTTCTCAAATTTGATGTCGGTCTTTCAAAGAATTTCCGCATCAAAGAAGGGATGAAGCTGCAGGTACGTGTCGAGGCGATCAATCTGCTTAACAGCCCGTATTTTTCGGGCCTGAATCTGGATCCGACCAACGCCGCGTTCGGCCTCGCCAACACGCAGCGTCAGCCGCCCAGAGACATTCAGATCGGTGGAAAGTTCTCTTTCTAAACTGACGTTGGGTAAGTAGAAAATTGACCTGCGTCACATAAGCGACCGAGCTTTTTCATGGCCGATTATGTGACGCATTTTTTTCAGCAGAGGTAATGGGGTTCAAACGGTTCGCATTGCTGATATTTTGGACGCTGGCGGCGGCCGCGTCGGCATCTACGTCAGCGGCCGCTGATATCGTGGTCGCGGCCGACGGCACGGGCGACGTCCGAAGCGTACAGGCGGCGATCGACCGCGTGCCGGACGGCAACAGCCGGCGGTTTACGATCGCCGTCAAACCGGGCACCTACAATGAACAGGTTCGGGTGCCCGCGACCAAGCCATATATATCGCTCATCGGCGAGAGCGCCGAGCGGACCGTGATCACATTCAGCCTGTCGAACAAGCAGGCCGGTTCGACATCGGCGGCGTTTGCGGCATACATCGGCGGGCACGATTTTTATGCCGAGAATGTTACGTTCGAAAACTCGTTCGGCACCGGGTCGCAGGCGGTCGCCGCGCTTGTCGAGGCGGATCGTTCGGTCTTTAGAAAGTGCCGTTTTGTCGGTTGGCAGGACACGCTGTACGCCAAGGACGGACGGCAATATTACCGTGACTGTTACATAGAGGGTCATGTCGATTACATTTTCGGCCGTGCCGCGGCCGTATTCGAGAATTGCGAGATCCGCAGTAAGGGCGATGGCTACGTGACGGCACCGATGCGTTTTTCAGCCGACGAGCCGGCGGGGTTCATTTTCATAAAATGCCTTCTGACCAGCAACAACACCAAAGAAGGCATTTATCTGGGCCGGCCATGGCGAGACTATGGCCGGACCGTTTTTATCGACACAAGGATGGACGCTCAGGTCCGCCCCGAGGGCTGGCATCACTGGCTGCCGGAACGCGAAAAGACCGCTTTTATGGCCGAGTACGGATCGACCGGCCGCGGAGCAGACGCGTCCGGCCGTGTGAAGTGGGCACGGCAATTGACAAGGCCCGAGGCAGAAGCCTTTTCCGCCGCCAATTTTCTCAAGGGAAAGGACGGCTGGAACCCGCTGACCGCCAAGGACGATTGGCTCGTCAAGACCAAACCGGACTGGAAGCTCGTGACGTGGAGCGAGGTCTTCAAGCAGGCGCCGCTATGGTATCAGACCGACGAAGCGGCTCGCATCGCCGATCAGGTGATCCTTTATCAAAAGGAAAACGGCGGTTTTGAAAAGAACGTCGATATGGCCTTGATGCTGAATATGAAGGAGCGTGCCGAGCTGGCCGCGCGGCGTTCCGACATCAGCGAAACGACCATCGACAACCGCACGACCTATCCTCAGGCGGCGTATCTCGCCCGCGTCATCACGGCCAGCTTTTTGAAACCGTCACCGCCAACCAATTTGCCCAAGTATATCGATGCCTTTAACAAGGCGGTCGATTACCTCTTGGCTTCGCAGTACGCGAATGGCGGATTTCCGCAGTTCTTTCCGCTCAAAAAGGGATATTACACGCACATCACGTTCAATGACGACGCGATGATCGGAGTCCTTCGCTTTCTGCGAGACGTCGAACAGGGCGGTGATGACTACAGGTTCGTCGACGCCGAACGCAGGACAAGGTGTCAGAAGGCGGTCGAGTGTGCGTTGCCGCTAATACTCAAACTGCAGGTCGTTGCGGGCGGCAAAAAGACCGTCTGGGCAGCGCAGTATGACGAGGTTTCGCTGAGGCCGGCCGCGGCGAGAAAGTTCGAGCCGGTTTCGCTCACGTCGTCCGAGAGCGTCGGCATCGTCCGATACCTGATGGACGAAAAGGTGCAGACGCCCGAGATCCGCGACGCGGTCGAATCGGCGATCCGCTGGTTCGAGGCAAATCGGATCAACGGCTTTCGCTGGGAGCGTGTAAATGGTTCGAATGCGCTCATTTCGGACAAAACGGCCGGGCCGATCTGGGCGAGATTTTACGAGATCGACACGATGCGGCCAATTTTCATCGGCCGCGACGCCGTCATTCATTACAATGTATCTGAGATCGAGGCCGAGCGTCGCGACGGCTATGCGTGGTACGTCGATTCGCCGCTTGAACTGATCGAAAAGGCGTATCCGAAATGGAAGATGCGTCAAAAATGAGTATGACCAACCGAAGAGAATTTTTGAAAATGATGGCCGCCGGAGGTGCCGGATTGGCTCTGTTTCCGACGCTGTCGTTCGCCCAAGCGGACGGCCCCTGGGAGCTCGTTTACCCGCAGATACTTGCGCGGATCGTGCCGCCGAAATTCAGAAATAAGGACTATTCGATAGTAAAATTCGGAGCCAGAGCCGACGGCGTGACCGATTGCCGCGCCGCCATCAACAAGGCGATCGACGAATGCAGCCGAAAGGGCGGCGGCCGCGTGGTCGTGCCATCTGGAACATTCCTGACCGGAGCGATCCGGCTAAAGAGCAACGTCAACCTGCATATTTCGAAGGGTGCGACGCTCAAATTTTCGACCGACCCCAAGGCCTATATGCCGATCGTGCACACGCGATGGGAGGGCATGGAGCTGATGCATCTGTCGCCGCTGATCTACGCCTACGAGCAGACCAATATTGCCATCACGGGCGAGGGCACGCTCGACGGCCAGGGCAAGTCATTTTTCTGGAAGTGGCACGGCAACCCGAACTACGGCGGCGACCCGGCGAAGCTCAGCCAGAAGGCGGCACGGGCACGCCTTTACGAAATGATGGACAACAATGTCCCGGTCGAAAAGCGCATCTTCGGCGGCCCCGAGGACTATCTGCGGCCGCAGTTCATACAGCCCTACAGGTGTAAGAATGTCCTCATCGAGGGCGTAAAGATCGTCGATTCGCCGATGTGGGAGGTGCACCCCGTCTTGTGCGAAAACGTAACGGTCCGCAAACTGCACATCGCGTCGCACGGCCCGAATAACGACGGCTGTGACCCCGAATCGTGCAAGGATGTGCTGATCGACGGGTGCTTTTTTGATACCGGCGACGATTGCATCGCGATCAAATCGGGCCGCAACAATGACGGCCGCCGGCTCGCAACCCCGACGGAGAACATTATCGTCCGCAACTGTACGATGAAGGACGGCCACGGCGGCATCACCGTCGGCAGCGAGATCTCGGGCGGCGTCCGCAACCTGTTTGCACATGACAATTTGCTCGACAGCCCCGACCTCTGGACCGCGATCCGCGTTAAGAATAATGCTTCACGCGGCGGCAAGCTGGCGAACTTCTACTATCGAAACAACAAGGTCGGCCAGGTCGGCAGGGCGGTCGTCGAGATCGACTTTAATTACGAAGAGGGCGCAAAGGGAGCCTTTACGCCCGAGATGCGTGGGCTTTACATTGACGGACTGACCTGCACGGCGGGCAATCGTGCCCTCGACCTGCAGGGGTTTGAGAACGCACCGATCTACGACGTCGAATTGAAGAACTGCTCATTCGGCGAGATGAAAAACGCGAGTATCATCAAGAACGTCAAGGGGTTGAGGCTCGACAACGTCAAGATCGGCGGTAAGGTGATCGATAAGCTTTAGATGATCAGAATAGCTGCCACATCTTTAGTTCTGATGCTGCTGGCGGCGGCCGTCGTCGCACAGGGCGGGCCGGTCAGGCTGTTTTTGGCGGGCGACTCGACTTGTGCCGAAAAGCTGCCGGAAAAGCGGCCCGAGACCGGTTGGGGTGAGATGCTTGGCAAGCATTTCAAAGATGGATTTGTCCGAGTGGAAAACCGGGCTGCAAATGGCCGCAGTACCAAAACATTCATTTCCGAAGGCCGCTGGCAGAAGATACTCGACGACATGAAAAAAGGCGATTGGGTCTTTATTCAGTTCGGCCACAACGACGAATCAAAAGAGAAAGGCGAACGCTATTCGCCGCCCGATCAGTTTCGGGCAAATCTGATCAGATTCGTAGATGACGTGCAAGCTAAAAAGGGCAACATTGTTCTGCTGACGCCTGTTGTTCGGCGGCGATTTGATAAGAACGGCAAGTTCTACGATTCGCATGGCGAGTATCCGGATATCGTTCGATCAGTTGCGGCGGAGAGGAAAGTGCAGCTGATCGACATGCAGAAAAAGACCGAAGCATTGGTCGTCAAATACGGCGTGAAAGGCTCGCGGTCATTGTTCTTACAACTCAAGCCCGGCGAGAATCCCAATTATCCAGATGGTGTCGACGACAACACGCACTTTAATCCAAAAGGTGCTGACGAAGCCGCTGCCTTGGTCGTCAAGGGAATAAGAGAATTAAAACTAAAGATCGCCAAGCATCTCAAAAAGGGTTTATGAGTTGCCACTAGCTTTAGCTAGTGGTCATGGTTGCAGGAGAAGGTTCCCGGGCTTTAGCCCAAATATCGGTAAGGGCTAAAGCCCTTTAGTATTCATGGTTTACCGCTGTCCACTAGCTAAAGCTAGTGGCAATTTATAAAGAATGAGACTTACTCTATTAGTACTTATCGCGATTTTTCTCGTTACGTCGTCCAACGCCCAAGAGCTTTCTGAGAAGCTTGCAGACACCGCAATGAACCGTATTTGGGTCGATTCGCGAAATCAGCCGGGCATTCCGCCGAAGTGGAATTATGAGCAGGGCGTCATCCTCAAGGCCATCGAACAGATGTGGTACGCGACCGGCGACGCCAAATACTTCAGGCATATCCAGAAGGGGATGGACTACTGGATCGACGAAAAAGGCGGCCATAAGGACTACGACCTCGACGAGTACAACATCGACCACGTCACGCCCGGTACCGCGATGCTGACGCTTTATCGCGTGACCGGCAACGAAAAGTACCGCAAGATGGCCGACCTTTTCCGGTCGCAGCTCCGCACGCATCCGCGGACGAACGAGGGCGGCTTTTGGCACAAGAAGATCTATCCGTATCAGATGTGGCTCGACGGGCTTTACATGGGCCAGCCCTTTTACGCCGAGTATTCGCAGGTGTTCGGTGAGGACAATTGGAACGACATCGCGAATCAATTTGTCTGGATGGAAAAACACGCCCGCGATGAAAAGACCGGCCTGCTCTATCACGGCTGGGACGAATCTCGGCAGCAAAAATGGGCCGACAAGACGACCGGCCGCTCGCCCCATTTCTGGGGACGGGCGATGGGCTGGTACGCGATGGGCCTCATCGACGTGCTCGAGTTTTTTCCGAAAGATCATCCGCGGCGAAAAGAGCTGATCGACATTCTGGTACGCGAGGCGGCCGCCATCGAAAAGGTGCAGGACGGCCGCTCAGGCGTCTGGTGGGACATCCTCGATCTCGGCGGCAAGGGCAAGAACTATCTCGAATCATCGTGCTCGGCGATGTTCGTTTATGCCATCGCCCGCGGCGTCCGCGAGGGCTATCTGCCGGAACGCTATATGAAGGTGGCGACACGCGGATGGGCAGGGATACAGAAGGAATTTATCCGCACGAACGCACAGGGGCAGACCGATTGGGAAGGCACAGTTTCGGTTTCGGGGCTTGGCGGCAATCCGTATCGCGACGGCAGCTTTGACTATTATATGAGCGAAAAGCTCCGCACTAACGACGCCAAGGGCCTCGGCCCGGCGATCCGTGCGGCGCTCGAAATGGAGGCGTATGAGCGCGGCTGGCCCGGCCGCGGCAAGTCGGTCGTCCTCGATGACTATTTCAATCACGAGATCCGCAAGAGCCGGACGAACGGCCGCGACGAAGCCTGGCATTATAAGTGGGATGAGCGGCCCGATGCCGGTTATTACGCCTGGGGAACGGTGTTTCGCGAGCTCGGTGCCCGCATCGGCCAACTTTCCGCCGCACCGGACGCCGCGAACCTCGCCGGTGCGAGCATTTACATCATCGTCGATCCCGACACTGACAAAGAGACCGCAAAGCCCAATTTTGTCGAGCCGCAGCACGTCAAGGCGATCGCCGATTGGGTAAAACGCGGCGGTGTCCTCGTCCTGCTCGGCAACGACGCACAGAACGCCGAGCTTGACCGTTTCAATACGCTGGCCGGCGAATTCGGCATACGGTTCAACAAGGACCGCAAGTTCGAGGTCATCAACAACGACTACAAGATGGGCGGTATCGATATCGCGGCCGGCAACGAGATATTTACCAACGCCCGGAAGATCTTCGTCAAGGAGATCGCGTCGCTGTCGCTCAGCGGCAAGGCCCGGGCCGTGGTCACCGCCCGCGGCGATACCGTCATGGCGATCGCCAAACACGGCAAAGGCACGGTCTTTGTGCTCGGCGACCCGTGGCTCTATAACGAGTATGTCGATGGACGCCGTCTGCCGCCCGAGTTTGAGAATTTTAAGGCCGCCCGCGACCTCAGCCGCTGGCTGATCGCCCGTGCGAAAGGAAAATAAGTTATGAGATTCAATTATTTTGCAATGATCGTCACCGTTGCGGCACTCGCGGGAGCCGCTTCAGCCCAAAGGCAGCCATCGACGCCGAAGGGCCCGATCGTGATCAAGTCAAAACAGCAGGTCGCCGATATCCAACGATCGCTTGAAAAAAAGCCCGGCAACACCAATGAGGACGTGGTTGCCGCTTCGGGCAAACAGACGCGGGTCGCGGTTTTTCACGACGAAAAGCGTGTCGATGACCTCAACGAGGTTCACGACGGTTCGGACGATGTTTACTATGTTCTGGACGGTACGGCGACGCTGCTGCTCGGCGGTTCGCTGGTCGATCCAAAGGAAACGTCGCCCGGCGAATGGCGTGCGAAAACGGCCGTCGGCGGCCAAAGATACGTGATCAAAAAGGGCGATCTAGTTTTCGTGCCGCGCGGCACGCCGCACCAGCGGACGGTCACGGGCAAGGGTTTTTCGATGATCCTGATCAAGATATTTGAGGCGGATCAGCCGGTGAAATAGCGGCGGCGGGCAAATTTCGACAACACGCGTGCGAGGGGCTATAATTGCTCAGTCTCGTGCTTAAAAAGGGCTAATGACAAGGACCAGACCGGGAATTTTCAAATCGTTGGAATCACAGGAGCGGGCGACCACTGCTGAGGGCGTTGTTGCGCAGCTCAAGGAGATGATCCATCGCGGCGAATTGAAATTCGGCGACCGTCTGCCGCCCGAACGCGACCTTGCCAAACTGCTCGGCGTCAGCCGCCCGACATTGCGGGCCGGCATCCGCTCACTGACGGCAGTCGGCATCTTGCAGTCAAAACAGGGAGCCGGAACCTTTGTCGCCGAGGCCGACGAATCGCCGACGCTCGACAGCAGTTCGCTGCGGATGATGGCCGCTCTGCATGGGTTTACGTCCGATGAGATGTTCGAGGCGCGGCTTGCACTCGAAATGCACATTGCGGGGCTCGCGGCCGAGCGTGCGACCGCCGAACAGATCACCCTGATGAGCGAGGAGATCGCCGGGATGTACGCGTCGCTCGACGATCCGGAACAATATCTGGTCCACGATATGCAGTTTCACCAGACGGTGGCCGCCGCGTCGAATAACCGCATTCTCACCTCGCTGATGAATATGGTCGCGACGATATTGTTCGATTCGCGAAGCAAGACCGTCCATCGTGCTCTCGACCTCAAACAATCGGCCGAACAGCACCAGAATATCTACCGCGCGATGCGCGAACGCGACGCACAGGCCGCAAGTGCCGCAATGCGCGAGCATCTGATCGAAACGCAAAAGGCCCAGCGGCTCGAGGAAGAGCAGTCTGCCGCGGCCGAACGTAAACGTGCCTAGGCAGATAACGAGTCCGCCGCATTTTCGATCTCATCGGACAATGTTCAAAAAGCTGATACTTATCTTTCTACTAATGTCTGCCGCTGCCGTGCACGCGCAGCAGGCGTCGCGGGTCTGGGTCGCCGACAACGGCGACGGCACGTACAAAAACCCGGTCATCAACGCCGACTATTCCGACCCTGATGTTATTCGCGTCGGAACGGACTACTATATGACGGCGTCGAGCTTTGCCTCGATCCCCGGACTTCCGATACTGCATTCCAAGGATCTCGTGAACTGGCGGCTGATCAATCACGCCATTCGCGAACTCGAGCCACGTGATGTTTTCGCCGGACCGCAGCACGGCGGCGGCGTCTGGGCACCGGCGATCAGGTATCATGACGGCGAATTTTACATCTATTACGGCGACCCCGACTTCGGCGTTTTTGTGACCAAGGCCAGAGATCCCGCCGGCGAATGGTCAAAGCCTTTGCTCGTAAAGGAAGCTAAGGGCTGGATCGACACCTGCCCGTTGTGGGATGAAGACGGCAATGCGTACCTCGTACACGCTTTCGCTGGCAGCCGGGCCGGGATCAAGAGCGTTCTGGTCGTCAATAAGATGAGCCGCGACGGCACACGGCTGCTCGACGACGGCGTGATGGTCTTTGACGGGCATGATGCCGACCCGACGGTCGAAGGGCCAAAGCTCTATAAGTTCAACGGCTTTTACTACATCCTCGCACCGGCCGGCGGCGTCGCGACGGGCTGGCAGCTTGCCCTTCGGTCAAAAAGCATCTACGGCCCGTACGAGCGAAAGGTAACGCTGGCCCAAGGCTCCACTACCGTCAACGGCCCGCATCAGGGAGCCCTCGTTGATACACCGTCGGGCGAGTGGTGGTTCCTGCACTTTCAGGACAAAGGTGCGTACGGCCGTGTCGTTCATCTGCAGCCAACCGTCTGGAAGAACGGCTTTCCGGTAATGGGCTCTGACCCGGACGGTGACGGGACCGGCGAGCCTGTGATGACGTTCAAGAAACCGAACCTCGGTACTTTCCCGATCGCAACGCCGCCCGACAGCGACGAATTCGACGCCAACACGCTCGGCCTGCAATGGCAGTGGCCCGCGAATTCAAAACCCGAATGGGCACTCCCATTTCCAACTCGCGGCCTGCTCAGAATGAACTCGGTCCAGTTGCCTGAAGGCTACAAAAACCTTTGGGATCTGCCGAATCTGCTCTTGCAAAAAACACCGGCTGATGAGTTTACGGCAACAGCAAAACTTAAGATCTCGCCGCGTTTTGAAGGCGAACGATTCTACTTCGTCGTTATGGGAGTGGACTATTCGGCACTCGTTCTCACGAACAAAGGCGGCAAAATGTTCGTCACACAAGCGACCGCAGTGGGCGCCGACAAAGGTGCCGCCGAGGTCGAATCTCCGGCAAACTCGCCTGCCGGCACCGAGGTCTATCTGCGTGCCGAAGTCAGAGCAGGGGCCAATGTTCAGTTCAAATACAGCATCGACGGCACGAATTTCGCCGCGATCGGTTCACCATTCAAGGCTCGCGAAGGCCGCTGGATCGGTGCGAAGGTCGGATTCGTTTTCACACGCCCCGCCAAATTCAACGACGCCGGTTCGGCCGACATCGACTGGATCCGTTTCGAGCCGAACCGCTGACCGCAAACATACTTCACAAAGGCAAAAGCACGAACAAGGGCGGGCCTTGCTCGTGCTCATTTCGTGTCAGCCTGCGACCTTTGTTTATTGGTCGTAGCTGATATTGGCGGGCTCAAGACGCGGGGCTAAGAGATGGATAATGAACAGCGCTACCAGATAAGCGGATGCTGCGATGATAAAGATCGGAACGTAACTGCCTGTCCGGTCGAGGATGTAGCCGACCAGCGGCGAAATGATCATACCGCCGACGGCGCCCATCATACCGCCGATACCGACGACCGAGCCGACCGCCTGTTTCGGGAACATATCCGATGAGATCGTAAAGATATTGGCCGACCATCCCTGGTGTGCCGCCGCCGCTATACCGATCAGTATTACCGCAACCCATAGGTGCGACGTGATCGACGCAAAGACGATCGGCACGACCGCCAGAGCGCAGATGAGCATCGCCGTCTTGCGCGAGCGGTTGATCGTCCAGCCGCGTTTGATGAGGGCCCCCGAGATGTAGCCGCCGCCGATGCTGCCGACGTCGGCGATGATGTAGATCACCGCGAGCGGAATGCCAAACGTCTTGAGGTCGAGACCGTGCTGCTTTTTGAGAAAGTCGGGCAGCCAAAACAGATATACCCACCAGATCGGGTCGGTCAGCAGTTTCCCCAGGCCGAATGCCCATGTCTGCCGATGCGGGAACAGGCGCCGCCAGGCGACCTTTTGGGTCGGCTCGGGCGGGTCTGACTGAATATACTCGAGCTCGGCCGCGGCAAGGCTCTTGTGCTCCTCGGGGCGTTTATAGATGAGCAGCCAGAATGCCAGCCAGATAAACCCGATGATACCGGTGAAGATGAACGCCTCGTACCAACCCCACGCGATGACGATCAGCGGCACGAGCAGGGGCGTTGCGAGAGCACCGACATTGGTGCCCGCGTTAAATATACCGGTCGCAAGTGCCCGCTCTTTCTTGGGGAACCACTCGGCGACCGTTTTGATCGACGCCGGAAAATTACCGGCCTCGCCGAGCCCGAGAGCAAATCTTGCGACCATAAAGCCGACGACCGAGACCGACAGCGTGAAGGTCCACGGAGCCGCACCGAACATCGAACCGACAGCGTTGATGCCGGCGACCACGGCGGCCACTATCGGGGCGACGATCGGCGACGATATCTCGCCGATGCCGACCGCCCAGGCGTGCCCGATGGCGGCAATGCTCCAGACGACGATCGCCAGTGCAAAGCCCTTTTTCGTGCCGATCCTGTCCATCAGTTTGCCGACAAAGAGTAGTCCGATGGCATACGCGGTCTGAAAGGCAAAGACGATCCAGCTGTAATCAAGTTCGGTCCAGCCGAACTCTTCGGCGAGCGTCGGTTTGAGGATGCCGATCACCTGACGGTCGATGTAGTTGATCGTCGCGGCAAAAAACAAAAGGGTACATATCACCCAGCGAAAATTACCCACTTTGCCCGGCGTTGCCGGCTGCTCACTTACTTGTTCCATAGGTCGGCTCCTTTTCTATATTGACAATATCCCCGGCGACAGATACTCGGTCCCGTCGATGAAAGTCGCGATCCGCGGAAAGTCGGGCGACGCCGTGACGACGTCCGTGCCGCTGTCGGTCACGATGCAGGTCTCCTCGACCTTGGTACCCGTGATCGACGGGTTCCACGCAAATGCCTGGCCGAGTTTGACGACCTCGCCGCTCGACGGATGGGCGACCCAGTCGCGAGTCTTATATCCGGCGGCACCGCCCTGATGGTGCAGGCCGATCTCGTCCGCAAAGCCCGCCGCCGCGTATGCCCGCTCGGCGGTCTCGTACAGTTCGCGGCCGGTCGCACCGGGCCGTGTCGCGTGCCGCAGAGCGGCAAAAACGTCTGCCGCGGCCCGTGTCCGGCGGACAAGGTCGTCGTCCGGCGTGCCGATCGAAATTACGCGGCTGAGGCTCACGATCATACCGCCGCGTTGGGCACAGGTGACGGCTAACAGCGTTCTTTCCCAACGGTTTGCGGTCGGGACGGGATGACGAAACCGCCTGATGCGGTCGTCGGCCGCGGCGAGTGTCACGACCGAAACTGCTCCGGCCAACGCCATTTCGTGCCTGATCTTTTCAGCAACGGCGAACTCGGTGTCACCGGGTGCAAATTGATCTATCGCCCGCCGCATCGCCTCGCCTGCGTCGCTCCCGAGCCGGCGAAACCGCAAAGCCTCGTCCGCTGTCAGTTGATGACGACATGTCGCGACCTTGCCCTCGATCGCGGGTATCGAACCGCCGATCTCGATATCCGATGCGATGATCGCCCCGGGCCGCAGCACCGACAGAGCGGTCCCGGCGATCGTGCTGCTGTCGGCCTTTTCGGCCTGCCAGCCAAAACTCAGCGAGTCGAAATCCGCCTCCGAAACTTCCTCAGCGAAGATCCGCGGCGTTTCGATGTTATTCGCGATCACGTACCGGGTGCCGTCGCGGGTGACCATCAGCGTCGCGACGCCGTTCTCACGGCTCGAATCGACACCGTTATTGCCGCCGCCGGTCAACCAGGCAAAATTGTGCCGGGCGTTGAGCAGGACCGCGTCGAGGCGTTCGCGTTCGAGCATTTCGACTATACGCCACGTTTTTTCGCTGAGCTCTTCGTTCATCTGCGGCTATTGATTGACACCGCTTGCCAGAAATCCGCCGTCAACCACGAGCACCTCACCCGTTACAAAGCTCGCCGCCTCGCTTGCCAGAAATACCGCCGCACCGGCGAGTTCTTCGACCTGTCCGAAGCGTCCCATCGGCGTCCGCGTCAGGAACTCGGCACCGCGGGGCGATTCGTCCAAAAGCTTTTGATTGAGCGCCGTGCGGAAAACGCCCGGAGCGATCGCATTGACATTGACCCCTCGTTTGGCCCACTCGACGGCCAGCGATTTTGTCAGGCTGGCGACCGCTGCCTTGCTCGCCGCGTATGCCGCGACCTCGTAAAGAGCGACAAAGGTCGAAAGCGAAGCGATATTGACGATACGGCCGTAACCGTTATCAACCATATGCCTGCCGAATACCTGACAGGCCCGCAGCGTGCCGGTCAGATTGGTCTCCATGATCTCGTTCCACTCGGCAATATCGAGATCCAGCGTCGGCGTGCGCTTTGTGCGGCCGGCCGAGTTGACCAGGATATCGACCTTGCCAAATGCGCCGATGCACTCGCTCAGTAGGTTTTGCAGTGACGGCATATCCGCGACGTCGGACGCGATACGCAGAGTTCGGCGTCCCCCGGCCTCGATCTCGGCCGCGGCGGCGTCCACCTGTTCCTGCCGCCTGGATGTACAAACGACATCGGCACCGGCCTCGGCCATGCCGTGCGCGATGGCCCGTCCGATACCCGACGTTCCACCTATCACGACCGCTACCCGCCCGTTGAGGTCAAGTTTGGAGTAACTCATAATCTACTTAGATCCAACTATTGGTAAAGGTGATATAAGCAAAAAGGTATTACCATTTGGCTTTAACGCAGTAAGTGTGAAACACAATTATATCTAATGTCAAGTATTCTAAGTGCCCATATTTGTTAATTTCTGTGAGCATTAAGGACGTTTCGGCAGCGAATTCGGCAAAAAAGCCAAAATACTACTTGCTTTTAATTGGTCAAACCAATTATTATATTTGAACATTACAGGGAAATTGGTACCAGTGCAAACATCACCACAAAAGACGATCAATCGACGTACCGCCGGCGAAAATGTCTGGCTCGGGTTTTCAGACTCTGCCCGCCCGGCCCGGCCCGTGGGAGATTTCCGTTACACGGTGCTCGATTCCGAGGTCGCGGTCGGCCGCGCGATGTTCGCCGAGCTCAAGGCCTACGCCGACGAGAAGGAAGGCGATATCACGATGGTCCTGCTCGGCGGCCGCGGTGCTCAGGCGATGTACCGCCTGATCGAACGGCTTGCCGAGACCGACGAGATCGACGAACTGCTTGGCCGGCTTCATGTCTTTACACAAGACGCCCTCGCCCCGATGCGGATGGCCAACGGCCTCAGCTTTGTTCGCGATTTCGAACGCCTGCTCGGGCCTCGATTTTTTGCCAAGATCAAGAGTTTTACGCCGATGATAACCGAGACCGACGACCTCGAGGGCGAACTTCGAAAGTACCTCGAGCGCCTCGACTCGCTCGGCGGCATCGACCTGTTCTTTCTCGGGCTCGGCCCCGAGGCCGAGGCGGCGTCGCACCTTTGCTATATTAAACCGGGCTGCGGTGCCGGGTTCGGCGATTTTGCCGGGATCATCCCGATCAGCCCGAGCATCCTCGAACATCACATTGCCAAGTTCAAGGTCGGCGGCAGCGAGGTTTCGGCCGAGGATGAGGCTGAGTGCCGGCGTGCCGCATACATTCTGACGCTCGGGCCGGCGGCGATACTCGGCGCACGGCGCATCGTCCAGTCGATCGTCGATGCATCGACCGCGACCGCCAAACCGGCGAGTTTCAAACGGCTGATCGAGACCGAACTTTCAAGTGACGATGCCGAGCTTGCACGGCAGGCCGATGAGAATCCGGGATTGCTGATCCGCCTTCATCCTGATGTGCGGTCGTACGTGTTGCCGGATCTGCTCTCGTAAATACTATGTTGGATACCTACGCAGAAAGGGCCATTCCGGTCAGCGACTACGCGATCATCGTCAATCCGGACGATAACGTCGCAGTGGTCAAAAATCAGACGTCGGCGGGCCTGACGGTCGTTTTGCCGAGCGGCGTGCCGGTGACGATCGGCGAAGCCGTGCCGCCGGGACACCGTTTTGCCACCAGCGACATTCCGTCCGGTGAATTTGTCCGGCAATACGGCCAGCCGATCGGCACGAGCCTCGGCATCGCCCGCGGCGAATGGGTCACGCATGACAATATGACCGACGACGTGCCGGTCGTGCGCAATCTGCCCGACGACCTCCAGACGCCGGCACCCGAATATTTCCCGGCAGACGAGGTCGCGACCTTTGCCGGCTTCAGACGCGCGGACGGCCGCGTCGGGACCCGAAATTTCGTCCTTATCGTGCCGACGTCGATGTGTGCCAGCCACGAGGCGACACAGATCTCGATGATGGCCGAATTTTTGCATTACAGCCGCGAAAAATACCCGAACGTTGACGGTGTCGTCGCGATCCCGCACAACAAGGGCTGCGGCTGTCAGGACGGTTCGACGCTCGACGTGATGATGCGGACGCTGTCGAACTACGCCGACCATCCGAATGTCGGCGGTGTCATTCTGATCGACCTCGGCTGCGAAAAGACCAACCTTTCATTTGTCGAGAAGTACCTGACAAAGCGTGACAAGCCGATCCGGAAGCCGGTCTTCAAGATAGGCATACAGGATGTCGGCGGCACTCAGGCGGCGATCGAGATCGGGCTCGCCGAGGTGGCGAGGATGCTGCCCGAGGTCAACCAGTGTGTTCGCGAGGAGTTTCCGGTCAGCGAGCTCGTACTCGGGGTCAAATGCGGTTCTTCGGACGGATTCTCGGGTATTTCGGCAAATCCGGCCCTCGGCTACTGCTCAGACCTTTTGGTCAGGAGCGGCGGTACGGTCTTGCTGACCGAGGTGCCTGAGTTTTGCGGTGCCGAGCACATTTTGGCAAATCGGGCCAAGGATTCGGTCATCGGCCGCAAGATCTACGCGATGGTCGACTGGTATAAGGATTACGCGTCCAAATTCGGCGCGGTGCTGAACGAAAACCCGAGCACCGGCAACAAGGCCGGCGGACTTTTGAATATCACGATCAAATCGCTCGGCGCCATCGTCAAGGCCGGCACGACGCGGATCGAAGACTGCATCGAGTACGCCGAGACGCCGACCGCGCGCGGCATCAATCTGATGCAGGGGCCGGGCTACGATCAGGAATCGACACCGGGCCTCGTCGCCTCGGGTGCGACCGTGGTGGTGTTTACGACCGGCAACGGCACGACGATCGGCAACGCCATCACGCCGGTCATCAAACTTGCGTCAAACAACCGCGTTTTTGAGCGGATGGCCAATGACCTCGACATCTCGGCCGGCAACGTCATCGAGGGGACCGAGAGCATCGCCGAGGTCGGCACGCGGCTCTTCGAGCACGTTCGGCGCACCGCAAGCGGCGAGATCCAGGCCAAGGCCGAGATACTCAAGCACCGCGAATTTCAGTTTTGGGCCGAAAAGACCGTGAGTCTGTAAATGACATATGTACCTTAAGACCTTTTACGCAACACATCCCGACTCGATCCGCGGAGCGTCGAATGAGGATTTGCGCGACCTGTACCTGATCGAGAATTCGTTCGCCAAGGACCAGATCCGGCTGCATTATTCGCACTTTGACCGGATCGCGGTCGGCGGTGCGGTCCCGGTCAAAAAGAAGCTTACCCTGCCGGTCCACACCGAACCCGCGTCCGCAAAAGGACGCCCGTACCTCGACCGCCGCGAGATGGGCGTGATCAACATCGGCTCCGGCAATGGTACTGTCACCGTTGACGGTAAGAAATACAAGCTCGGCAAAAAGGACTGTCTTTACATCGCAAAAGAGTCTGAAAAGGTCACCTTCGAGTCCGATGACGCTAAGAGCCCGGCGAGGTTCTATCTGCTTTCGACCCTCGCGCACAAGCGTTTCGAGACCCGGCTTCTGACGGCAAAGGACGCGAACAAGCTTCATCTCGGCTTGCCCGAGACCGCAAATGTTCGAACGGTCTATCAGATGATCATTCCCGGTGTTTGCGACT
This sequence comes from Pyrinomonadaceae bacterium, assembly GCA_019694345.1. Taxonomy (GTDB): domain Bacteria; phylum Acidobacteriota; class Blastocatellia; order Pyrinomonadales; family Pyrinomonadaceae; genus OLB17. The sequence goes on from JAIBCA010000160.1 coordinate 28,125, forward strand.
CGTC
>JAIBCA010000058.1 GCA_019694345.1 Pyrinomonadaceae bacterium
ACGCGGGCGAATATGGCGGCGAGCTTGTCTTCAACGGAGATTTCAAGCAATTGATCAAAAGCAAGACCTCGTTGACCGCCAAGTACCTACGCGGCGAGACCGAGATCAAAGTTCCGCAAAAGCGGCGTCCGATCACAAAACGCAGTATCGAGATCACCGGCGCCCGCGAACACAACCTGAAAGACGTTTCGGTCACGATACCGCTGGATATGCTCGTTTGTGTGACAGGTGTTTCCGGATCGGGTAAATCCACGTTGATTCACGATATCCTGTATGCGGGCCTCAAGAAGAAGCGAGGCGAGTGGAATGCTCCCGTAGGTTTCTTTAAGGAGATCGCCGGAGGCGATCTGATCGACGAGATCGTTCTGGTTGACCAGTCGCCGATCGGGCGTACGCCCAGATCCAATCCGGTAACGTATATCAAGGCGTACGATGCGATCCGCGAGGTGTTTGCCGCGACCAACGCCGCCCGTTCAAAAGGCTACAATGCATCCCATTTTTCTTTTAATGTACCCGGCGGACGTTGCGAGATCTGTCAGGGCAGCGGCACCGTCACGATCGAGATGCAGTTTCTCGCGGATGTCGAGCTGATCTGCGAGGATTGCCGCGGAATGCGGTTCAAACAGGACATTCTGGATGTCAAATACAAGGGCAAAAATATTCACGAAGTGCTGCAGCTGACGATCCGCGAAGCGATACTATTCTTTAAGGACGTGGCCAAGCTTGTCTCGCGGCTCAAAGTCCTTGATGCCGTCGGACTTGGTTATCTGCGTCTAGGCCAATCGGCTACGACACTCTCCGGGGGTGAGGCCCAGCGCGTCAAACTTGCTTCGCACCTGGCACAAAAAAGCTCTTCTCAGACGCTATTTATCTTTGACGAGCCAACGACTGGTCTTCATTTTGACGATATTAACAAACTGCTTTCTGCATTTCGGGCGTTGATCGACGGCGGCGGTAGTTTGGTCGTCATTGAGCACAATTTGGATGTGATCAAGACAGCAGATCACATCATTGACCTTGGGCCGGAGGGCGGCTTAGGCGGCGGCGAGATCGTCGCGACCGGTACGCCCGAACAGGTGGCGAAGGTTAGCGGCTCGTATACGGGTAGATATCTGAACCAAGTAATATAGGCGAAGCAAGTTCTGCTGTTTCCCGCCGTCAATCTTCGGGTGCCGGTGTAAAACAGTATTGCTCGGCTATCGTGACCCAGCCGGAAGGGCGTTTTTCGTAGATGCGCGTATAACGCATCCACCGCACGGACTGATTCTCCAATCTTTTGTTGTATTGGTATTTCAGCCTGGCGGTCACTATGGCCGCTCGGCCAATTACCCGTACCGACACTTCGTCGGTTGAATGAATTGCCATCACTGAGCCGTCTTCCGAATAGAAATTGACGATCCTGAACTTGTCTGTAATGCCTCCGCGGGCATCGATTCCGGCAAAGTCATCAGCATACAGCCTTTTCAGAGTTACGCCGTCGCCGCTAAGCCTGGCTTTGTTCATTTCGTCCTCAATTCTGAGGATCGCAGCGTTATCATCGTCCGGGAGCGTCGCTTTTGAGCCTTTCGCTCCCACTCCCTGAGCCATGGCCTGACAGAACAGAGTAATTGCAGCCAATACGAAAATTAAGATCGATCTCATCCCCGCCACCTCCACTACTTGACCAAAATATCAGTCATCGCCGAATTTGGCACGCCAGTACGGAGCTACCTGTTCCATTACCTTGCAATCGCAATAGCCGCCGTTCTCGTTGAGCCAATTAGTGATCTTGGGAAAGTTCAGCCCCTGTTCCATCATGAATCGCATCGAATAGCGCAGCGTGTGGTCGCATTCTGTGTCATAAAGTTCGTCCTCAACATAGTCAAAGAGTTCGCTCATCGAATGCTGTCCCGCCGGCATTGCATCAAGGAATGCCTCAAGCTGCTCGCCGCTCATTTGTTCAAGATTTTCGATTTGCCGTTTTCGTAAAATTGCCATTTTTATTAGAATTCTGCCTCAGAAACCCTCAGCATCTCAGCACGTTCCGCTTCTTCGATCTCACGCTGCCGGATGCCCTCACGGCCGTCGTAAACTGCGAATTTGGGTAAAAGTAACGCCGCTCCCGCTACGGCCGCGATACACATGGCTCCGCCGCTCACAATAGCGGTCCTCAGTCCAAAGCGTTCGGCGACGATTCCCATTTTAGCACTACCGAGCATCGGGCCCGTCAGATAGCTTATCATTTCAATGCTGGCGAGCCGTCCCCTTAGGTAATTTGGGATCGTCTGATTCCAGATCGCCCCTCGAAAGATCCCGGAGACCATATCAAAAAATCCGGCAACGGCAAGCAGCAGCAGCGCCGGCGCAAGACTGTCGGTCAGCCCGAAAAACAATATTGCAATACCCCAGAGCATTGCCGCAGCAATTACTAGTAACCCATGCCGATGCACGTTCCGCGTCCAGCCTGATGTGAGACTCGCCGTCAATGCTCCGACCGCGATCGCAGCTGGAAAGAAACCGACATACTTTTCGCCATAGACTGTCGCTAACGCCGGATACAGTGCCTGCGGAAATGCAAAAAACATCGCTGCAATGTCGATAAAATAGGTCCCGACCAATTCTTGCCGGCTAAACGCGTACCTCCACGCCTTCTTGATCGCCGCAAAACCAGGCCGTTCGGCATTTTCCGGCGGCGGCACGAATCTCAGCATAAATACCGCAATTAGCGAGGCGACAAAGGTGAAGAGATCGATCGTATAAGCTATTGTCGGGCTGAGTTGGGTAGCTATCACCCCGGCGATAGCCGGGCCGACGATCATTCCCATACTAAAGCGGACCGAGTTAAGCGCCATCACCGCGGACATCATCTCAGCCGGTATGACCTTTTGTATAAACGACTCGAATGCCGGTCGCTGAAGAGCCGCCAAGCCCGCATGCAAAGCAACCGCGACAAATAGTACCCAGATATGGGGCTTTGACAGCAGCGAATTTAGTATGAGGATCGCCGTAACCGCGGTCTGGCCGATCTCGGTAATACGGAGCATTCGGCGTTTGTCGATAAAATCTGCCAGTGCCCCACCGACAAAGGCAAGTGAGACCATCGGGATGAACTCGGCAAGAGCAATATAGCCGACCATTGCCGATGAGCCCGTAAGCTGAAACATCTGCCAAGGCACGACTATGAACGTCATCATCGAGCCGAAAAACGATACCAATTGGCCGAAAAAGAGTAGCCGATAATCGCGAGAGGTTCTCAATGGCGACAGGTCCAGAAGCATTGATCGTTCAGGGTTTCACATACTCGGTCCAGTGAAATAGCCAGGTTGCATATAAATTCATCAATATCGATATAACGAAAAGCAACCATTCTCCGAGTGAAACCTTTTTTGGCATTGATTCGAGCATGATTACAAACACCCATGGAAGCAATATCATCGCGTACCGATATCCAAACTGCCAGCCACCGGAATTGCCGTGGATCCAAAGCAGGAACGTCAGTACAAAGACAGCAGCCCACGAGGCATATTTCAACCATCGATCTCTGGAACCGAATCGAAAAACAAGCAATAAGAAAGGACTGCTAAACATAATCGAACTGCTGAATCCGTCGGGGACGAGAAATGGAAAAGTGCTTCGTACGTTCCACATCTTGAAAAGCATTTCCCAGGCTTGCCGGGATATATAGTAGGTAGAAAATATCCCGTGATCGTACCAAGGCTCTTGAAGAACGCCAGGGATCCGCGCATAGCCAAAGTCCGTAAATGAATGAAAACGCGCGTAGTTGTACCATAGAGTCGCCGTGCCCAGAATGAATGGGACTAAGCAGAACAACACCAGTCTTCCCCACGCAGGCCGCGAAAATGCTAGAAAGGTCTCTGCCCCAGGGGCCTTGCCGGCGCAGCCGCTCTCGTAGTCGGCGAATGTCCCGAAGGCAAACTCATCTCGGACCATTAGATAAAAGAAGATAGGTGCGGTCAACAGATTTTCCGTACGATTTCCGAACGCAAGAGCAAAGAAGAGCCCTGCGAGCAAAGGCCTTCGATCGAAAACGGTGAAGTAGATCGCTCCGAGCTGCCCGATCATCGCGAACCCGAGGGCAAGCTGCCAAGCCCCGGCAAAAGTCAGGTTCGTCCACATAAACGTTCCAAATAGGATCGTCAACGTAAGTAAGACTTGTCCATTAACCGAAACATCGTAGTGCGAGGCGATCTTCAGCAGCAGAAAGCAGATAACGGCGGCGTGTATCGAAGCGATGACGCTGCCGGGCGACTCGGAGATAAGGCCGAAATTTTTTAGTAAGGCCGCGGGCAACATCGAAATAACGGCCCCAAGAGGAAATACCGAATAGTAGAACCCCTCGAACGGCACAAATTCGTTGAGCCATGACGGCCGCGGTTCGCTGAATCCCGCCTTGCCGACTAAGATCTGGCCCGCAACTCGAAAGGTGTAGTCGTAATAGCTTTGAGGTTTCGGGTTAGAAGAATAGTAGATGATCCCGACCGCCAGGGCGATCAATGATGCCGTTCTGTTCGCCAAAGTGGCATGTTTCGCCGTCTCAGTCGGCGCTATCTCATCGGTCATTGGTCGCATCAGGCGGCAAAGATCTTTATTTTGAATTCATCATTCGCGAGGTATATTTCGGGTTTGCGTCCGGAAAATCGCTTTGATTGCCGAAGGATCATCGGTAGGCCACCGTGTGGAGCGTTGATGCCGTATTCCCGCCTGGTAAATATCGCGGCGATCTGTGGATTGAGTCGTTGAGTAATGCCATATCGTATCGCCCGCGACGCGGGCGGCGAGAATCCGTTGGTTCGACGCGGGTTTATGAACTCGATCGAACTGTCGTAGATATTGATCCGAGTTCTTATTTCACGAAGTGCGAGGTCACGATGGATCAGTGCATTTATTACGGCCTCAGATATGGAATAATAGTGATAGTTCGATCGGGCCCGTACGATCGGGTCGCCAACGAGTTCTAGCTTTCGTTTTGGGCGCTCCTTAGCGAGATCAGCATATCGGCCAATAAACGCCATGATTCCTTCGAACTGAGTGTGCATATTGCCCTTAAGTTCAATTGCCTCGATCAGTTGTGCTGTACCGTTGTCGCCCGAGAATCTTGCCACCGTGATATTTGACCTTGGCAGTAATTCGGGAACTCGCTCATTCTTGCCAAAAAGCAGAACTGCCGCGACAGTCGGGAAAAAATCGTCCACGTTACCAACCGCGAGCAATAGATCTTTTCGCAGGAAATCACTCGTCTGATAGAGGTTGATGTTTGGGGCGTTGTCGTCAAAGCCGCTAGCAAAGCTCCATAGCAATGCGTCATCGAAATCTTCCTCACTAACCGTCTGAAGCGGAATATTTTCAAATCCCAGCGGTCGCAATTCGTCAAGCCAGTTCGACAATTCGTCGCGAGACACTTCGCGCTTCTCATCCCCGAGACGCATGTAGAACCGGCCATCTCGAGTGCGGTAAGGCCTGCGTTTTCCGTCGATGTCGAGCGCCACGATCCGCTTCCCACTATCGAACGCGATCGTATCGATAAGGGGCACAACGGGCGGCACGATCTCTTCGCGGCAGATCCTTGTCAGTTCGGCCTGGACCCATTCCGGATTTGCAACGCCCTCGATCC